>JAISWC010000228.1 GCA_031271245.1 Tannerella sp.
ATTTCCCATGGGGAATCGGCGGATTCCCCAAAGGGTTTTGAGAGCCGGCGCGACCATTTGAAATGTACCCTGTTTTTCTGAACGGTATGCCGTACATTTTTCAAATATCTGTCGTTTCCCGTCGTTGCAATTCGGCCTCCAGTTGGGCGCGCGACTTGCTCTGCGTCACAAGGTAGACCCCAAGAAAAACCAGCAGTGACGCAATGCCTTTGCTCCATCCGAACACATCCATCCCCGCCACTACCGCGACGGCCGAAGACACGAGCGGTTGCAGGTAATTATACATGCTAACCACCGTCGGACGCAGGGATTTCTGACCGGTCGGGATCAGTAGGTAGGAGACAAAGGTGGCCAGAACAACAACGTATGCAATCCGGATGATCCTGTCCGGCGGCAGGGCGGCATACGGAACGGACGCTACGTCGTGCCAGCAGAATGGCAGACTGACGATCGTGGCATAGAGAAACATCCATTTCATGGACGTGATGGCGCTGTAACGGAGTATCAGTTTCTTGAACGCCGTCAGGTAGAGAGCAAAGGCGGCGCAGCTCAATACGCACAGCCAGTCGCCCATCCGGTTTGCACTGCCGGAATGGACGGGATTCCCGTTGAAAATCAACAGCAGTGCGCCCGTCGCGCCGGTCAGGACGCCCCCTGCTTTTTTCCACGTGATCGGTTCCCGCAGGAAAAAGGCTGCCAGGATCATGGTCAGGATCGGCACCGTCGTCGTAATGACCGACGCATCAATGGGCGAGGCCATCGAAAGTCCCACAATAAACGACATCTGATTAATCAGTATCCCGAACATGGATGCAACAAAAAACAGAAAAAGGTCGCGCCGGCAGACCTGTTCCTTTTTTACGAACAGTGTCGCCAGCCAGAAAAGCGCCGCCGCACCGGCAAAACGGAAAAACGTCAGCGCCAGGGGCGATGTGCCGCCCTCCGCGAGTACGGCCTTGGATACGGGCGTATTCAGTCCGAAAATGAAATATGCGGTGAAAAGCGCCGCGTGACCCTTGAAATTTTTATCCTCCATTGCAGTGAATTTGATTGCAAAAGTAAGCATTCGTTTCCATGTGTGATATGAAGCATTTCCTGTTTTTACATGATCTGCTCATAAAAATTACGGAACGTGCTCATTCGGCAGTTTTCCGCTTTTTGTGGTCAAAATACAACTTGTCGTGTTTTTTTATGGCAGAAAAGGGACTTCCGTGTGAATAAATTTCTATATTTGCCATCTGAAAATATGAAACATATAAAAATAGTCAATTGGAAATGGACGTAAAGATTCAGGAACTGACCGACAAGATTTATCGTGAAGGGGTAGAAAAAGGGCAAGAGGAAGCCGGCCGGCTTGTCTCCGAAGCCGGTGCACAAAAGCAGGCTATTCTCAAGGAGGCGGAAGACGCGGCTAAACAGATTGTGGAAGCCGCGGAAAAACAGGCCGCCGAATGGAAGAAGAATACGGAAGCCGAGTTGAAGCTGTTTGCCGCTCAGGCCGTGGAAGCCCTGAAAAGCGAAGTGGCTAACCTGATCACGGGAAAGATCGTGTCGGAAAACATAAAGCCCGCAGTGGCTGACAAAACTTTTATGCAACAGGTCATGCTGGAAATTGCGCGGGAATGGGTGAAACAAGACGGACTGGTCATCCGGACGGCCGACGCACAGGCCTTGACTGCTTATTTTGAGGGAAACGCCAAAGAATTGCTGAACCGGGGCGTGCAAATCGAAAAGGTGAACGGAAAAGACACTTCCTTCACCATCGCGCCTGCCGACGAGTCGTACAAAGTCACTTTCGGCGAAGAAGAATTTATGGCTTTCTTTAAGGAATTTCTGCGTCCACAGCTGGTAGAAATACTGTTCTGATATGAGTAGCGAGTATTACTACCTGGTTGCGGGGCTTCCCAATATTTCGGCGGAAGACAGCAAACTGCCCTATACCCTCCTTGCCTTTCGGGAGGAGGTGGAAAGTCAGCTTTCGGAAACTGACCGGGCCTTGCTGCGTTTACTTTTCCTGAAATTTGACAACCGGAATTTGCTGGAACTGATCCGACATTCGGACGCTCAGCCGGACCCGAAAGGGAACTTTTCGCCGGACGAACTGGACGAGTTGCTCCGCGACCCGGAGCAGCCGCCGGCCGAGGGTAGGAAATACGTCATTCCGGATTATATGAAAACGTTCGTCCAAATCTGCCGGGCGGAGGACGAAAAGGACGAACCGGGCGCCGTCGCGTGGGAAGACCGTCTGGCGACGCTGTATTACGGATATGCCATGCAGTGCGGCAACGCATTTGTGGCCGACTGGTTCGAACTGAACCTCGACATTGGCAACTTCCTGACCGCCGTCACCTGCCGTAAATACGGCCTGAACCGGGCGGACTTCATCGTGGGGGACAGTGAATATGCACAGCTGTTCCGCACCTCCGGCGCACGCGACTTCGGACTGGGCGACACGTGGGAATACCTGCCCGCCGTGCAGCGGATCGCCGAAGAACCCGACCTGCTCACACGCGAGAGGAAAATCGACCGCCTGAAATGGGACTGGCTGGAAGAGCATACGGTATTCAAAACCTTCACGGTCGAAAGCCTGCTCGCCTGGCTGCTGAAACTGGAGATGATCGAACGCTGGACTACGCTCGACCGTGCGGCCGGCGAACGGGCTTTCCGCCAGGTAATCGGCGCAATGAAAACGGGCAGCAATCATGCTCTCGAAGAATTTAAACGAAACAGTAAAAATGCTCATTATAAGTCTGAATCAATTTAATCACAAATATATAAAAATGAAAAATTTGCTTATTGTAGCTGCCATCGCAGCATTGTTTCCGGCATGTTCTCAGGTACTTCCTCCGGCCATTCAGTCGCCGAAGGCAATAGAAGAACTTGCAACCGATCTGAAAAAGATCGCTAAAGATTATAAGATCGAAAAAGTAGTGATACACGAAAAAGAGGAACTGTCAGGTAGTTTTGGCATGAGCGCCGTCGATATGCGCGACAGCAAAGGCGCAAGATATGAACAGGTGCTTTACTACAATTTCGGGATTCCCCACAATGACCCTAAACCCCGGAGTGGACGGGATTCCGGTTCCGAAAATGTGCAGTATATTAGTGTGGACGATATTATCGAACGGAAAGACCTGATCGAGAAATATGTCGAAGAAGCGAAGACGCAACTTCCGGAAGGGTATACTTTCGAGAGCGTGGATTTTATCGCGTTTAAGCCCGACGACAGGGGAGCGTTCAGCCTGTCGTTCGAGCTTCAGGTCACCGAAACAGGCAAAGCAGCCCGCATGGAAGGCGGACGAAAAGTGACCGACTATTATGAATTGAATTTTTACGTCGACAAGGATGGCAACATCACTCACGACGAATGGTAATCTATGGCAACAAAAGGTATAGTTAAAGGAATCGTATCCAATCTGGTCACCCTCGAAGTCGACGGGCCGGTTTCCCAGAATGAAATCTGTTACATCACCGTGGGAGGTGTCAGGCTGATGTCCGAGGTCATCAAGATCATCGGACGGAACGCTTACGTACAGGTGTTTGAAAGTACGCGCGGCATGCGTGTGGGTGACGGGGCCGAGTTTGACGGGCACATGCTCGAAGTTACGCTCGGCCCCGGTATGCTGTCGCGCAACTACGACGGCCTGCAAAACGATCTCGACAAGATGGAGGGCGTATTCCTCCGTCGCGGCGAGTACACTTTCGCGCTCGACAATGAGAAGAAATGGCGCTTCAAGCCGCTGGCAAAAACGGGCGACAGGGTTTCGGCCGGCCACTGGCTGGGCGAGGTGGACGAAAATTTCCAGCCGCACAAAATCATGGCGCCCTTCGCGCTGAAAGGCGTGTACACGCTTCAATGGCTGGCAGCCGAAGGCGAGTACACGATTCGGGATACCGTCGCCGTGCTCGTCGCGGACGACGGCAGCGAAATCAAAGTCACCATGACCCAGCGGTGGCCCGTGAAGCAGGCCATCACCTGCTACCGCGAGAAGCCCCGCCCCTACAAACTGCTCGAAACGGGCGTGCGTACGATCGACACCGTTAACCCGATTGTGGAGGGCGGCACCGGATTCATCCCCGGCCCCTTCGGCACGGGAAAGACCGTCATGCAGCACGCTATCTCGAAACAGGCCGAGGCCGACATCGTCGTCATTGCCGCCTGTGGCGAACGCGCCAACGAGGTAGTGGAGATATTCGCCGAGTTCCCGCACCTGGTTGACCCGCATACTGGGCGCAAACTGATGGAACGCACGATTATCATCGCCAACACATCCAACATGCCCGTGGCCGCCCGCGAAGCGTCGGTCTATACGGCCATGACGATTGCCGAATATTACCGCAGCATGGGGCTGAAGGTGCTGCTGATGGCCGACTCGACCTCGCGCTGGGCGCAGGCGCTGCGCGAAATGTCGAACCGGCTCGAAGAACTGCCCGGGCCGGACGCTTTTCCGATGGACCTCTCGGCCATCATTGCCAACTTCTATGCCCGCGCGGGATACGTGGTGCTCAACAACGGCGCAACCGGTTCGGTGACCTTCATCGGCACCGTCTCGCCCGCCGGCGGAAACCTCAAGGAACCGGTCACGGAGAATACGAAAAAGGTGGCGCGCTGTTTTTACGCTCTCGAACAGGAACGCGCCGACCGCAAACGCTATCCGGCCATCAATCCCATCGATAGCTATTCCAAGTATCTTGAATATCCCGAATTTCAGGAATACATCGCGCAGCACGTGTCGGAAACGTGGATTGAAAAGGTGAACGAAATCAAGACCCGTATGCTGCGCGGAAAGGAAATTGCGGAACAGATCAATATCCTCGGCGACGACGGCGTGCCGGTGGACTACCACGTGACCTTCTGGAAATCGGAACTGATTGACTTTGTGATCCTCCAGCAGGACGCCTTCGACCCCGTCGACGCCGTCACGTCGCTCGAACGCCAGGAGTTCATGCTCGACAGGGTGGTGAACATCTGCCGCGCCGAGTTTCGCTTCGAAACCTTCACCGGCGTGATGGATTATTTCAAGAATCTGATTAACATCTTCAGGCAGATGAACTATTCCGAATACAAAAGCGAACCGTTTGACCGCTTCGACCGTCAGCTGGACGAACTGCTCAACGAACGAAAGGAGAATTAAGCTATGGCGACAAAAGCATTTCAAAAGATATATACGAAGATTACCCAGATCACGAAAGCGACCTGTTCGCTCAGGGCGACGGGCGTGGGGTACGACGAACTGGCCTCGGTCGACGGCAAACTGGCGCAGGTGGTGAAAATCATCGGCGACGAAGTCACCCTGCAGGTCTTTTCCGGCACGGAAGGCATCCCCACCAACGCCGAGGTCGTGTTTATGGGCAAGGCGCCCACGCTCAGGGTGAGCGAACAGTTGGCCGGACGGTTCTTCAACGCCGCGGGCGAGCCGATCGACGGCGGACCGGTCATCGAAGGCGAGGAAGTCGAAATCGGCGGACCGTCGGTCAATCCCGTCCGCCGCGAACAGCCCTCGGAACTGATTGCCACCGGCATCGCAGGCATCGACCTGAACAATACGCTCGTCACGGGACAGAAGATTCCCTTCTTCGCCGACCCCGACCAGCCTTTCAATCAGGTCATGGCCCTGGTCGCCCTGCGCGCTCGCTCCGACAAAATCATCCTCGGAGGCATGGGCATGACCAACGACGATTACCTGTTTTTCAGGAACACCTTCAGCAACGCCGGCGCACTGGACCGCATCGTCAGCTTCATCAACACCACCGAAAATCCGTCGGTCGAGCGGCTGCTGATCCCCGACATGGCGCTCACGGCGGCGGAATATTTCGCCGTCAGGAAGCATGAAAAGGTGCTGGTGCTGCTCACCGACATGACCAACTATGCCGACGCCCTGGCCATCGTGTCCAACCGCATGGACCAGATTCCGTCGAAGGATTCCATGCCCGGCTCCATCTATTCCGACCTGGCGAAAATCTACGAAAAGGCCGTGCAGTTCCCCGACGGAGGCAGCATCACGATCATCGCCGTAACGACGCTCTCGGGTGGCGACATCACCCACGCCGTGCCCGACAACACGGGCTACATCACCGAGGGACAACTCTACCTCCGCCGCGACAGCGACGTGGGCAAGGTCATCGTCGACCCCTTCCGCAGTCTCTCGCGACTCAAACAGCTGGTCATCGGCCGTAAAACGCGCGAAGACCATCCCCAGGTGATGAATGCCGCCGTGCGCCTCTACGCCGACGCCGCCAACGCAAAAACCAAACTCGAAAACGGTTTCGACCTCACGGATTACGACAACCGCGCCCTGGCTTTTGCGCGCGATTACTCGGAAAAACTGCTGGCCATCGACGTGAACCTCGACACCACCGAAATGCTCGACGTGACCTGGAGCCTCTTCGACCGCTATTTTACGCCCGCCGAGGCCAATATCAAACAGGAACTGGTAGATAAATACTGGAAGGATTCGGTAACCCGAAAACTTAAAGACTCAAAGAATTAAAGATTTAGAGAATTAATAACTTGATTAAAAATAGGAGATTAGAGTGATGAAATCAAACAGACATGTAGCAGAAGTGCCAACCACACTGATAGCCGCTTTGGAAAATTCGACCAGTACGTCGATAGAAGAGATTCAAATCCTACGACATCGTAGCGCTCTCGGGAAGCGAAGCCTACCAGGCCGTCCTATTCTACCATGTCGTCAAGATGGCCGTAGACCAGGGCGTGCCCGGGGCGAAAGCCATTCTCGACGAACTGAGCAAGCGTTTCCCGCACGTAACCCGCAAAACGCCCGGACCGACGAATACGGATACGAAATAACCGTTTGGGAGAAATTTAAATGAATAAGTGTAGAATAACAGTCTTGAAAAGGCACTTTGATGGAGATCTTGCAGGAGAATATGGCGTAAAAAATATAGGTAAATGCCCTCTGCACAGTGAAGGGCAGGTTTTTTACGGCGACTGGGCAAAACCGGAAGGATTTTGTGACGAGGCGTGGAAAGCCATTTATCAATATGTTTTTGCACTGGCGCATGGAAGTGACGTTTTTTATTACAAAGACTGGATTGAGAAACCCGGAGTGGCAATATGCAGTTGTAACGACGGATTGCGTCCCGTGATTTTTAAAATTGAAAGAACGGAAGAAGAATCTGCAATCAATCATACACTTAGTGAAGAATGAATCATGGAACGTAGTAAGTTGAACATGAGACGGCCGGCAACCGTCCGCCCCGGTGGCGGATGGCACCGGCCGAAAATCGCAACATTTCGTCAAGAGTATGAATCGTTGTATCCGAATCATGGATTTTTCCATGCCGAAGATACAGCGATTCATCAAAACCATGGATTGATCCGCCAAAATCATGGAAA
>JAISWC010000277.1 GCA_031271245.1 Tannerella sp.
GTTGGTATAGGCCGGGCTTTGGACGAGATCGCTGTCTTTTGCGCCGTCGGTATGCCACAGCCACGTCTCGCACTCCGGAATGTCCACCTGCAGCGACGCCTCCAGGGGATGAAATTCGCGCCCGTAGGCCTGCACTCTCGACTTGAAACCGTACCGGTTGCACCATTGCGTATAGGGCTGCAGGAAGCGGTCGCGCATAATCTCCATGCAGGCTACAAAGAAGTCGTGACGCACACGGTCGACTTCTTCTTTCGCCTCGCCCGTCAATACCGTCGCCGCGCCTCCCTCGACGGCGTGACCCATGTGACCGACCCGGTAGAGGATAAACGGCAGGTAGGGCGTTACGTCGTATCCCTTGCGGCGTTTAAATTCCTCCGGGAAATCATGGCACCAGTTGGCACCCTCCAGTTCCATGCTGTCGCAGAACAGCGCCCGGAAGCCTTTCAGCCCCTGAATGGCCGGAAAAAGATGATCCGACATGCGGTTCAGGAACTTTTCCACGGCTTCCCGATTGTAATGGTTCAGCACCGGGCCGGCCGCGCCGGGCGCTCCGTTGATGACCGACTGGAAACCGGTGACTTTGACCAGCGTGTACAGCACATGTTCTCCTTCGGGCACGTCGATGACCACGGTCGGCGTGTTTTTGTCGAAAGGAACTGTCCGGGAGGGTGTAAATACGCTCATTTCCGGCGGCGCCAGACAGATGGAATACAGTTCGCTCGAAGCGCCCCCGAATCCGGAAGCGACTTCGGGCGAAGCTGCTTTCAGGAGGTCTTCCGTCCGGAAGCGGAGTCGGGCAGGGCCTTTGACGGTCTGTCCTCCCCGCGTGAGCACCTGCGTCTGTTCTTCCGGCTGCAGGAACTCGCCGCCGAACGGCCATCCCGAACCGACAATGATATCGCAGATAATGCCGCGTTCTTCGGCGCCCTTCAGGGCCACCTTCACCATCTCAATCCATTCGGGACTGAGCCACGTCATGGACGGGATACCCAGGTCGTCGCCGCCGGGAAAGGCAATGGGATTGATTTCCACACCGCCGATGCCGGCCTCTTTCATGATGTCCAGTTCACGAAGTATTTCCCCGGCCGACAATTTATCGCCGTTCCACCACCAGCGGACAAACGGTTTGGACGTGGCGGGAGGATTGCGGAAGAGTTCGAACAGTTCATCCTTTATATTCTGATTGTTACTCAATTCACATCCCTGTAACAGGGGGATTCCGGCTGTCAGAAACAGCCCCGATTTGATAAAATTACGTCTTGTATAATTCATATAGATAGCTTGTTTATTAAGTTGTCAATTTCTCCAGCAAAATTACAATAAAAATTCAAATGATTGATATGTTGATGCGGTTACCCTGTCGAAAAACACGCCGGAGAAAAAATATCGGAAAGAAGGAAATAAGTACCCGATACTGCAAAAACTTCAAAATATATTCATGATGATACCTGAATTTTTTTGTGACGAAGTGCATTTTTTGCTGCCATTCGTCACAATTTTTCTTCTGACAAGCGTGTTTCGAATATTTAAGTGTATTTTTACGGGCGTTTATTTGAATGAACAACTTGAAACAAGTTCATGATATAGTAAATGAATGTATTATATGAAATTCCCGCGGGGCATGCAGCGTTACATACGATGAAAATGTATGTCGGGGAACCATACGGAAAACAAAAAGTCATTGTGAAATGACTTGTACCCCCTTATTTAAGGGTTTTTTATGTTATGTTGCGATGATAGTCCGGGTATACACCCGGACTATCTTCTTTTTTTGATAAATAACGTTTTATTTTCACCAATACAAAAATGCAAAAAAAATATGTTATGCAAAAACGCTTAAAATCAAAATAAAAGTGCGGAGATTTTGCCGGGACAAAAATTATACTTACTTTCGCCCTCACAATTGTCAATGTATTGCTAAGGAGAATTATTTACGATGCTAATTCAATTTCTGAAACGATCATTTCCACCATTCCGGCATAAAGGGAAAATTCTTGTGCTGGTGGATTTTTGTGTCGGTCTCATTCTGTCTTCGTTTATCCTTTTATATGATCCTTCTCCGGTGAAGGATCATGTAATAATGATATTGATTTCCTATCTGATGATGACTACGGTGTGTACTTATGCGGTGATGAAGTTTATGCCCTTGCTGCTCAAGCAGGAAAACTGGACAATATGGAAGTTTTTCCTGTGTGTATATCTTGATATCGCCGTCATCACACTGGCTTATTTGCTCGTAGAACAATTTTCGGGTCACCATTTCGGCGTTCATTTTCATTCGTTTATGAATGAAGAGCATACTTTTATCCAGAACTATTTGTCCATGCTCACCTTTGACTGCATAGTGGGAACGGTTGTCTGCGCCGTGATCTATTTTTTCATTATCAGTAATGAAATGAATTTGCTGTTGCAGGCCAAAGAGAGTCTGAGAAACCGTGTATTGCCCCGAAAACTCTGGCCGGAAGCGCAGGCGCAGACGCCGGACGAAATGATCACCCTGTCAGGCAGAACAAAAGATTCTTTGATGCTGAAACCCAATCATATTCTGTACATGGAAGTACTGGGAAATTATGTAGATGTACATTATCTGGATGAAAACGGGAAAATCTCGCGAAAAACGATTCGGACAACCATCCAGCACATGGAAGACGCTCTTGAGGATTATCCGGCCGTGATCCGCTGTCACCGGACATATATAGTAAATGTTTCCTATGTGGAAAAAGCAAATACCAGCCAGCAGGGGCTGCTATTGATATTAAAAAACGTCAACAGGGAGATTCCCGTCTCAAGAACATACAAGAAAAATTTCCGTCCCTTCCTGGAAATCAACCGTTTTTTCTCTGTTTTCATATAAGGCATCAGGCACGAAGCAACCGGAAATGTCGATAAGGAAAATGCAGTACTTATGACGGCTCCTTACCGGACAGTCAAGACGGTTTGCGATATTTTGGCACAAAATTTGCCGGAGATGTTGAAGTTATTATTATTTTTGCAGCAAAGAAGGAAGAAGAAAGAAGAAGAATGAAAAATAATTATTCGAAGAAACTGATTGATGTGATTGAGTATAGCCGTGAAGAAGCGGCGCGATTGCGGAACAGCTATATTGGCCCCGAGCATTTGATGCTGGGTGTCCTTCGCGACGATGATTGCCAGGCTGTCAGGCTGATGCAGGAGTTGGACGTGAATGCGGGAGTACTCAAGAAAGCCATTGAATCGAACGTGCGCAATACTTCGGAGGAGAAGCAGGTGCCGTTGAACGAAATTCTCATCAGCAAGACGGCCGAGCGGGTGTTGCGCATAAGCATGCTCGAATCCCGCCTTTTCAAAAGCGAATATACGGGCACCGAACATCTGCTGCTGGCATTGCTGAAGGAGGAGATGAACAACGTGGCGCAATGGTTGAACAAAAAAGGAATTACATATACGATGTTATACAATAAACTGTTAAGCGTAAAAGGGATTGACGATATGGCTGTGGAAGAAATCCAGGCCGGGTATACCGACAATGACGACGATCCGGAGGAGGACGATTCCATGTTTCACAAAGAGCCGGCATACAGCAGTGTGGGGTCGGCGCAGGCCAAACCGTCGAATAACGACACGCCGGTGCTGGACAACTTTGGTACGGACATGACGAAAGCCGCCGCAGAGGGGAAGTTAGACCCCATTGTCGGGCGGGAAAAGGAAATTCTGCGGCTGGCGCAGATACTCAGTCGCCGGAAGAAAAACAATCCGGTACTGATCGGCGAACCGGGCGTGGGGAAGTCTGCCATTGTGGAAGGGCTGGCCTTGCGTATCATTCAGCGCAAAATCTCGCGGGTACTGTTTGACAAGCGGGTGATTAACCTCGACATGGCCTCCATTGTCGCCGGCACGAAATACCGCGGGCAGTTTGAGGAACGTATCAAAGCGATTTTAAATGAATTGTCCAGAAATCCGAATATCATTCTGTTTATTGATGAAATTCATACGATGGTAGGCGCCGGTTCGGCATCCGGTTCGATGGACGCCGCTAATATGCTTAAGCCGGCGCTGGCGCGGGGCGACTTGCAGTGTATCGGTGCGACAACGCTGGACGAATACCGGAAAAGCATCGAGAAGGATGGTGCATTGGAACGCCGTTTTCAGAAAGTGATTGTCGACCCGACGACGGCGGAGGAAACGCTGCAAATCCTGCATAACATCAAAGACCGTTACGAAGAACATCATAATATGATCTATACGGATGCAGCGCTGAAAGCGTGTGTCAAATTGACAGGACGATATATCAGCGACCGGAATTTTCCCGACAAGGCCATCGACGCACTGGACGAAGCCGGCTCGCGGGTACATATTACGAACATCGTCGTGCCTCGCTATATCGAGGACCTGGAAGCAAAGATTGAAGCGACCAAAAATGAAAAACTTGCGGCCGTGAAGTCTCAAAATTTTGAAGTAGCTGCCAATTTCCGTGACAGGGAACGGCAATATATCATCGAACTGGAACAAGCCAAAGCAGCCTGGGAAAAAGAAATGCAAGCACATCGTGAAATCGTGGATGCCGACCAGGTGGCGGAAGTCGTCGCCATGATGTCGGGCGTTCCCGTACAGCGAATTGTACAGGAGGAGAATATCCGGCTGCGTGAAATGGCCGGAAGGCTCAAGGAAAAAATCATCGGACAGGACGAGGCGGTCGAAAGAATCGTGAGAGCCATCCAGCGGAATCGCGTGGGACTGAAAGACCCAAACAAACCGATCGGCACGTTCATGTTCCTGGGTCCAACCGGCGTGGGAAAAACCCATCTGGCCAAAAAGATAGCGGAAATCCTGTTTGATTCGGTCGACGCATTGATACGCATTGACATGAGCGAATACCTGGAGAAGTTTGCCGTTTCCCGCCTGATCGGAGCGCCTCCGGGCTACGTGGGATATGAAGAAGGCGGTCAACTGACCGAAAAAGTGCGTCGCAAGCCCTATTCCGTCGTCCTGCTGGACGAGATAGAAAAAGCGCATCCGGACGTGTTCAACCTGTTGTTGCAGGTGCTGGACGAAGGCCGTCTGACAGACAGTCTGGGACGACAGATCGACTTTAAAAACACGATTCTGATCATGACGTCCAATATCGGAACACGCCAACTGAAAGACTTCGGCCGGGGCGTGGGATTTCACCTGCAAGCCGACGGAACGGACAGGGACTTCTCGCGCGGCGTTATTCGGAAAGCGCTGGAACGCAGATTTGCGCCGGAGTTCCTGAACCGCGTGGACGACATTGTTATGTTTGATCTGCTGGACAAGGATGCGATCCATAAAATCATTGAAATTGAGCTGAACGAGTTGTACAGACGAATCGAAGGTTTGGGCTATCGCCTTGAAATCAAGCCGGAAGCGAAGGAATACATTGCCTCGAAAGGTTATGACGTCCAGTTCGGCGCCCGCCCGCTGAAACGGGCTATCCAGAAATACGTCGAAGACGAAATGGCAGAAATCATCCTTCGTGAATCGGCTGCGGAAGGCAATCTGATTCAAGTGGGTTATGACAGGGAAAAGGATAAAATGATAACTGAAATCAGAAACTGATGTCAGAATGTCAGACCGTGATGGTCTGGCATTTTTTTTGCCGGAAGTGAAACAAAAAATTTAATTGTCACAGTAAGTAAAAACAAGATGGAAACGAAAGGAACAATTGGGGTAACAAGTGAAAACATTTTCCCCGTAATAAAGAAATTCCTGTACAGCGATCACGAGATTTTTCTCCGTGAAGTGGTGTCGAATGCGATCGATGCTACCCAGAAGTTGAAAACATTGGCTTCGGTAGGCGAATTTAAAGGTGAACTGGGCGACCTGACCATCCGGATCAAGGTGGACGGCGACAAGTTGATTATATCCGACCGGGGAATCGGGATGACTGCGGAAGAAATTGACAGGTACATCAACCAGATTGCCTTCTCCGGAGCGGAAGAGTTTGTGGAAAAATACAAAAACGACGTGGCAGCGATGATCGGCCATTTCGGTCTGGGATTCTATTCGTCGTTTATGGTTTCGAAAAAGGTGGAAATCGTCACCAAATCCAGTAGGGAAGGCGCCGTACCGATGAAATGGAGCTGCGAAGGTACGCCGGCGTTTGAACTGGCCGAAACGGAAAAGGCCGACCGGGGTACGGACATTATCCTCCACATTGATGACGAAAACAAAGAGTTTCTCGAAAAACAGCGAATTACGTCGCTGCTGACTAAATATTGCCGTTACCTGCCCGTTCCGATTGCCTTCGGAAAAAAACAGGAATGGAAAGACGGAAAATATGTGGATACGGAGGAAGATCACATTATCAACGAGATTCAACCGGCCTGGGTGCGCAAACCCAGTGAACTGAAAGAGGAAGACTACCTGAAATTTTACCAGGAGCTGTATCCGATGAGCGACGAACCGCTGTTCCGGATTCACCTGAACGTAGACCATCCCTTCCATTTGACAGGGATACTCTATTTCCCGCGGATCAAGAGCAACCTTGATATTCACCGGAATAAAATACAGTTATACTGTAATCAGGTGTTTGTGACGGATTCGGTGGAAGGCATTGTGCCTGAATTTTTGACCCTGCTGCACGGTGTACTTGATTCGCCGGATATTCCGTTGAATGTTTCGCGTTCGTATCTCCAGAACGACCAGAATGTAAAGAAAATTTCGACGCATATCACCAAGAAAGTGGCCGACCGTCTGGAAGAAATTTTCAAGTCCGACCGTCCGCAGTATGAAAAGAAATGGGACAGCCTGAAGCTGTTCATTCAGTACGGCATGTTGAGCGAGGAGAAATTCTACGACCGCGCCGTTAAATTTGCCCTGCTGAAGGATGTAGACGATGCGTATTTCACGCTGGACGAATATCGGAAGTTGATCGGGGAAAATCAGACCGACAAGGATGGCACACTGGTATACCTGTACACAACCAGTAAAAACGACCAGTACAGCTATATCCAGGCAGCGAAAGAGAAAGGATACAGTGTGTTGATCATGGACGGGCAGCTGGATGCGCACGTGATTGGCCAACTGGAGCAAAAACAGGAAAAAGTGCGTTTCGTCAGAGTCGACAGCGACACAATCGACAGACTGATACAGAAAGCCGACAGTCAGGCGGTTCAACTGAATGAGGAACAGCAAACGACCTTGCGGGAAATCTTCAAAAGTCAATTCCCGACCCTCGAAAAGACGGAGTTTAATGTAGCCTTCGAGACGCTGGGCGAGCAGGCCGGTCCGGTCATGCTGACACAAAGCGAATACATGCGCCGGATGCGCGACATGTCGGCCATGCAGCCGGGCATGGCTTTCTACGGAGATATTCCGGACAGTTACAACTTAGTGCTGAATACCGATCATTCGCTGGTAAAGCATATCCTGGCAGACGGAGAAAAAGCCTGTGCCGAACAGTTGCAACCGATTCTTGCCGACCTGAAAGGCTGGGAAGCGCGTCAGTCCGACCTTCGCGAAGCGCAGAACAAAAAGAAACCGGACGAGGTCACGTCTGCCGAAAAGGAAGACATGACGAATACGAACAAAAAACTGGATGAACTGCGCGAACAGCGTAATGTGATTCTGGCCGGATATGCCGCCGGTAATCCCCTGGTCGGCCAGTTGATCGACCTGGCTCTGCTGGGTAACGGCCTCCTGAAAGGCGAACCGTTGAGCCGCTTCATCCGGCGAAGCGTCGAATTGATTCAATAAAAGGCGCAGGATAGTTTTGTGCATGATGATAGAAGGGTAGTTAGTGGTTGGTGGTTAGCAGATTACAATCCGGCAATGTCGACAAGGGAAAAGTACAGTACTTATTTCCGGACAACTACTAACTACCAACTACCTGTTTATGTTCCGTACGTAGACAAATCATTGAATTACCTTCACGGGGCTTTATCTGATATTCAATCTGTTCATCCGAAAGATTATCGTAGCGTTGCAGTATCAAAATCCTGAACATCAGCACATAGTCGTATCACGGACGACCGCCTTCGCCTTTCGGAGCTTTATAGAATTCTGTTTCGAGCAAAGTCCTGAATTTCTCAAAATCAACACCTGCACTTAGCCTTTCGAGCGGGTCGCCCAAATTACTGATTTTACTTAACCCACATTGCAGCATTTCCACCTCGAACTGTTAAACTTCAGTTAAAAACAGACGATTTTTGCCTGGAATTTTTCA
>JAISWC010000294.1 GCA_031271245.1 Tannerella sp.
CTTAGTATTCCTTCTTTCAAAGGCATACTTTCCGCCGTTGATCTGAGGATACACCTGAGTAACACCCAGTTTGGTCGTGTAGTCAATGTCGGTATAATCGAATCCGGCATAACCTATGAAATAGACTTCATCCGTGAAGTGGATCGCAGGTTTGACCGAGGCGACCATGTGAAACTTGTCGTCCGTTTCGCGGTTTCGATCTCTGTCCCAGAAACCGCCCAGGTATTCTTTCAGATAATAGTATCCGGTCGGCCAGCCCCGAGCTTCCAGATTGGTTTTGTAGCCGAAGTTCCTGTCTTCCGGGTCCGTGATTTTGTAATACTCCTTGAATTCGGCGTAGGGGACGTCGCGCTGAAAACCCTGTACCATGTTGTTGGTCTGTCCCATGCGGTTTACCGTATTGATAAAGTAAATGTTGGAATTTACATCTACGCTGACCCGTTTGGAGGGTTTCAGTGTCGAAGCAAAACTGATGGAGTTTTTCTTCTGGCTGAAATTGTCCTGGATACCCTGATAATCATAGTAGGTGTATCCCAGACGGGCATTTCCGAAACCGCCGCTGCCGGCAATGGCAAACGTCGCCTGATTGGAAAAACCGGTTCTGAAATTGGACATGAATGCATCGCTGCCGCCGTTTACAATCCCTGTTCCTTCCGCCAGATAAGGTCTTATCTTGCCGTCGTACCAGTAAATTTCTTCTCCGTTGAAAGCCGGCCCAAAGTTGCGCTGGGATGTGACCGCTTTTCCATACGTCCGGCCTCCGACCTCAATGGCTTCCCGCGTCTCGTAGGGGGAAGTACCCGGCCCGTAGGTGTTCTGGAATTGCATATAGGTTTTCGGCTGTTCGATTGTACTTTGATAACTGAAATCAATGCCAAGCCCCTGCTTGTCCTTTCCACTTTTGGTGGTAATCAAAACGACACCGTTTGCGCCCTGGCTGCCGTATAGTACGGAAGCTTTGGCGCCCTTCAGGATATCCATCGACTCGATGTCTTCGGGATTAAGGTCGTTGATTCCGGAACCGTAGTCATAAGCTTTGTTGTTCACTCCGAAACCCGATTCTTCATCAAAGATAGGCGTGCCGTCGACCACAAACAGCGGACGTGTCTTGGCCGAACTCTCCAGACCGGCTGCCGCCCGGATTTTGAAATCCATCCCGCCCGTAGGCCCCGAAGCGCCTTGGCGAAGCGTGATCCCGGACACCTTTCCATACAGCGACTGTACCGGATTCATCGCCACTCCGCTTCCGGTCAGTTCCTTGGCCGAAACGCTGCTGATGGAATAACCCAGCGTCTTCAATTCGCGCTTCTGTCCGAAAGCGGTCACGACCACTTCTTCCATCATTTGGGTGTCTTCGGTCAACAGGATGTTCAGGTTCGTCTGATTGCCCACGGCAATTTCCTGCGTATTGTATCCGATAAAGGAGATAATCAACGTGGCGCCGGGCAATATGTTCAACGAAAATCGTCCACTCACGTCGGTTATCGTACCGTTAGTCGTTCCTTTTTCCACGACATTGGCGCCGACAATCTCACCGCTGGCATCGGTTACCGTACCAGTGACGGTCTTCCTGTTCTGTTGCTGCATCGGGAAGTATTCCGGCACTACGGAAGGCGGCGGCAGCAACAGCAGCCTGCGTTCCAGATAGACTACGATTTGCTTGTCCAGAATCCGGTAGGACAATTGTGTCTCTGAAAACATTTTGTCGAGTATTTGTTCCACCGCCGCCTCTTCGGCATGCACGTTGACTTTCCTCTCCGCCTCATTGTCAATATTGTCCGTCCATACGAACACATAATCACTGTTTTTTTCTATCTCGCCGATTACTTCCTTGATGGAAGCGTTGGTGAGATGAAAAGACAACTTCGTCCCCTGGGAATAGGCATTGCCGGCTAACGCGGCTCCTATCCCAATGAACAACATTAATACTGATATTTTCATTTCTCTAATTACACGTTTTCCGCGTTGAGCCTGTTTCAAAGGCTCTAAAAATAGACATTTCATATTATAATCACTGATTTAATTTATTAATAAGTTATTGTTTTATTCTCAGTGACAAAATAATCCCTACCTTTGCTTCTTCTTGAACTTTTAATTGCTTTCGGAAGTGATTAATTGTCACCGGAACGGGCGGTATTGACAGTACCGTCCGTTTTTTTTCGATATTCGTTCTGCTATTTTTTCTTATTCCATAGGCGTTTTATTTTGGGGGTTCATTTCTATATAAATCTTCCTGTCTTCTCGCGTATACCTGGTGGACGAGAGTAATGAAACCGTTTTCATTACGTTGTCCAGACTGTCCGAGAGGTATATCTTTCCCGTACACGTCACGGTCTGAAGGTCAACGGAATCGTAGATATCAAAGGACAGGTTGTAATAGCGTTCCATTTGCTTCAGCACGTCGGCAATGGGCGTCTGCTTCAATACGAGATAACCGTCTTTCCAGCTCGTATATTTGATGACGTCCACCGTTTCCCGACTCACCTGTTCTCCGTAGAAGGAAAGTCTTTCGTTTGGCTGGAGCACCGCTTCTTCCCGGTCGCTCATTTCCACCCCGACCTGTCCTTCCACCAAAACAACGGACTGGACACTCCGGTCGCGATAGGCCGTCACATTGAATTTTGTTCCGTAGACTTTTATCTGAAAATCGGCCGTATGAATCAGAAAAGGACGCTTCCTGTCTTCGGCCACTTCCACGTAGATTTCACCCGCCAGATGGATAGTGCGCGTGTCGTCCGTGAATGTCGCCGGAAATTCCAGCGCCGAGCCGGAATTAATCCAGACTTTCGTTCCGTCGGAAAGTTCCAGTTGCGAACGTTTTCCGTAGGGAACTACGATTTTATTCATCGCCGTATTTTTCGCGGCAATCTGCACCGTTTTACCTCCGTTCGCCTCCTGCACGACGGCCAAGCCGTGTGCGTCCATTTGCACGTGAATGTCTTTCGTAAAGGACGTACTTTCAGCGCCCGTAATCAAATAAATATCTTCTTCTTCCAGATTTTCGCCTGCGATGATGTCGCGAGACGGGATATCGCCCGGTTCCGACCGGGTATGGAGAAAATAAATCGAAAAGCCAACCGTCAGGATGACGCAGGCAACAGCTGCCGCCTGAATCAGCCGGTAGAACTGTTGCTTTCTGTTCGCCAGGGCGACGGAATCCCGAATCCGCTGCCGCAGGCGCTGAACTTCGATATCCGACAAATGTTCCCTGTTTAACCGTATCTTCGAAAACTCACGGACAG
>JAISWC010000046.1 GCA_031271245.1 Tannerella sp.
GCCGGCCTGGCGGCTTTTCAGGAAACCGGCATAGCCCGACAGCCCGATGCCGGCCAGCGAGGTCACAATGCCGGTCAACAGCAGGACGCCGCCGTGGCCTTCGAACAGTTTGCCCAGCCTTCCGTCGAGCAGCGGTGGCAGCAGCGTGCCGATGGCCATCATCAGTCCCAGCGACAGGGCATAGCCCAGCGCAATGCCAAGATAACGCAAGGATAGCCCGAACGTGAGATTGGCCAGCCCATAAAGGGCGCCCAGCAGAAAGACCGTGCTCAACGCCCCGGCGGGGACCTGTCCCAAGGCGGTCAGAAAGCCCGGCGCAAACAGCAGACAAAGCAGAAACGGAACAACGACGTATCCGAACAGGGCGTATGCCAGCCAGTAGTTTTCCCATTTCCACGCCTTGACTTTGTCGAACGGAATAGCAAAACTTCCCGACATGAACGCTCCAAAGGAAATGAGCAGAATACCGTAAAAAATAAAAAGGCTCATGGACACAACAAGGATTTAAAGATTAATCAAAGCGGATACGGCGGTCGACGATTTCGGCTTTCTCTACCAGCGCCTGTACGGCCTGATATCCGATACGGTAGGCGTTGCCTGCTTCAAGTGTGCGTACTTCCTGCGATTCGTCGTATTCCCTGGTTTCTTTCACCCGGTTCGTCACGATGAACACGTACACGCCGTTGGTTCCGATCACCGGCCCTGACAGCTGATTCACCGGGGCGTATGTGATTTCCGCGTTCAGCGCCGGCTCCAGACCGATGCCCGTAATCCGGGACGTATTCATATTGATGAATTTCACCGTATCGGGCGTCGCATTCATGGCTTGGGCGTAGGCGTCCAGCGTCTGGAGATTTTTCGCTTTCAGTCCCTTCACGATTTCTTCTCCTTTTTTCCGGGCAATCAACTCATATTTCAGCATGGGCGCTACCGATGCAAACGATTGATAGCCTTCCTGCAAAGCGCCTTTGCGGATGACAATGACGAAGTTGTTTTTACATTCGAAAATCGTAGATATTTCATCCTTGCGGGTGCTTTCAAACGCCCAGCGAACAACTTGACGCGAATCGGGCACGGAACCGATCATCCGGTCTTCGGTCGTTATTCTCACGTTCGGCACCAGACTGTAACCGGCGTCCCTGGCCGACTGACTTATCTTTTCAGGCGTGTTGTTTTTGGCCAGGAACTGGTTCAGTTCATTGTAGATAAGTCCGTAGGTCTTTGTGCTGGGCGTGACTTGCAGCGTGAGGTCCGCTACTTTGTACTTGGGCACGTCGGCGGTCTTTTCCGTTATTTTGATAATATGTGTGCCAAACGTCGTTTTCGTTATCACGGGCTGGTTCAGCGGCGCCGAAAAGATGGCGCTCCTGAAGTCTTCTCCGATTTGCGTCAGCGCGATTTCTTCGGTGAACCAGCCGACCTCGCCGCCCCTCTCCACACTCTGCTGGTCGGCGGAATATCTGGTCGACAGTTCTTCGAAACTGCCGCCCGCTTTCAGGACGTTCAACAGGCTGTCGGCCTGTGCAGCCACATCCACTCCGGGCTGTTCCGGCAAAAAGATATGGCTGACTTTCACGGAATCCGGCGCCACCGTTTTGTCTACCAACTTATACAGACGATAGCTGTCATCCTTGAAGACAGGGCCTTCCACTTCGTTTATTTCCGCTTTGGCCACAAACGTTGCGATATCCAAGTCCCATGCCTTTTCCGACTTGAAGGCGTCGACGTATTTCATTTCCGGATGGATGTTGACCATCTCTGCGATGGTATGCGTGACGGCCAGTTCTTCCTTGACTTTTTCGATGTCTTCGCTGACCTTGCTGAAGTCGTCTTCGCTCGGACGAATATCTACGGAGATGTAGTCCATAATGCGGGATTCCTTCTGCCTGAACTGCTCCCTGCGCTGCTCATACAGTTTTTTCGCCTCGGCGTCGCTGACGCTTACCAGCGAATCGGCAACGGTGGCATACGACTGCATCGCAAATACAATGTCCGAACTTTCCAGCCCTCCTTCGTATGCGTTTTTGGCATCGAGCGGATTGGCCACAAGGGCTTTGGCCAGCAACGCGGTATATTTTTCCTGAAGGCGCTGCTGTTTGATGTTCCGCTCCCAGAACAGCCAGTAGTTACGCAGGCTTTCAATCTCCGCTCGCTGTTCCTGCGGTACGGCCTCCGGGTTTTCAATGGTTTTCAGGATATTCAGCGCTCGCGCCTTGCTGAACATGCCGGTCTGAGGATCGGTAAACAGCGGGATTTGCTGCACCATCGGCGACACGTTTTCGCCCTGCACCATATCGAACAGTTCTTCACTCGTCACCTTGATGCCGAGCCTGTCCAGCGCTTCATTCAATACAATTTCCTGTACCAGGGAATTATACACGCTCTGACGAATCTGGATGAGATACTCCTCCGGCAAATTGCCCGTATTGTTTCCCATTTTGTACACATTCGTCATTTCTTCGATTCGGGACTGATAATAATTGTAATTAATCGCAGTACCTTCGATTTTTGCCACCTGATCCGGCGGCGTCCTGAAATACGACGAGCCGGAGTTCAGAAAGTCTCCGATAATAAACGCAAATAATGCCAGTCCAACCACTCCTACCAGCAGACCCGACAGGTTTCTAATTTTCTCTAATGTAGCCATTTTATACTATTTCATTAATATATTTCTCATTAAGGGCACAAAGGTATAAAAAAAGAAAGGAATAAAGCACTTCTCCTGTTTTTTTTCTGAAGAAACATGCGAAACATCCATGACAAGATAAAAAATCAAGACACACAAGGGGGGCATGTCAAATTGTTGCGTTCCCAAAAGTCCCGTACAGAGACAAAGTCAGGAGTCAGGAAGACATCCACCCCTCGCCCGAAGAGGGAGGACTTCTTCGCGAACAATGACCTTTTGGGCGGGAAGCTAAAGAACTTTTGAACGGGAGATGAACTATTGCACTTCTTCGATGAGCCATTGAAGGACTTCGATGGGAGGTATTCCCGCACCCTCCCGAAAAAGATTCAAGGATTCGATTCAACGGATGAAACCTGCCGGACGATAGCCGTGCGGTCGCCGTCGGCAAAGCGTGCGGTGATTTCATCTCCGTCGGACAGTCCGGAAGCGCGCTTGACGATTTTCCCGTCTTTCAGGATCAGCGTATAGCCCCGCTGCAACACGTAATCCGGCGAAGCCATCTTCAGGAACTGTTCCGTCAGTTCCATTTCCCGGTTTTGGCCGCCTACATATTCCGTCCACCGGTTTTGCAGATGCTGCCGTACCTCCGTCAGCGCTGTCCGGCGCTTCATGATCAGCAACTGTGAAGCCGGCAGGGCGCTTCGCAGGGCTTGTAAGCGCGTCCGGTTCTGTTCGATCCGGTGCATGACCAGCGATGGGAAACGGGCGGCCAGCAGTTTCAGATACGTCTGTTGCGCGGAAAGAATCTCCGTCATGCGACTGCAAAGCGTCTGTTGCAGGTTGTTCACCCACCCCGCCTGTTCGTCCACCTGTCCGATCAGAAAGGCGGCCACGGCAGTCGGTGTTTTCAGCCGGGTATGCGCAATCAGGTCGACGATGGAATCGTCGCGTTCGTGTCCGATCCCGGTGATGACGGGCAGAGGAAACTGTGCGCAGTGGGCAGCCAAAAGGTAGGAATCGAAGCAGTTCAGGTCGGAAGCCGAACCGCCGCCGCGAATCAGGACAACCACGTCGAAACAGTCCGTAAACCGGCAGATTCGGTCTAATGCGGCAACAACGGATTCTTCCGTCTTTTCACCCTGCATGATGGCCGGGAACAGTTTCATGTAGAACGGATAACCGGCCGGGTTGTTCATCAGCTGGTTCTCAAAGTCGCCGTATCCGGCGGCGTTCGGCGAAGTAATCACGGCGATCCGTTGCGGCAGGACGGGAAACGGCAGTTCCCTGTTCAGGTCAAAAATGCCCTCTTCCTGCAGGCGACGGATGATTTCCTGCCGTTTACGTACTAAGTCGCCCAGCGTGTAGGACGGCTCCACGTCGATCACATTCAGGCTGTATCCGTAGAGTTTGTGAAATACGACCGTGACTTTCACCAGTACTTTCAATCCGGAGACGAATGCCTGTCCGGTCTCTTCCTCAAAATACGGCTTCAACTGCTGAAACGTCCGCGCCCAGATCGTTCCGCGCGCTTTGGCGACGATTTGCCCGGAATGCGCGTCCTTTTCGACAAATTCCAGATAACAGTGCCCCGCGGCTCCCTGGACGCGGACGTCGCTCGTCTCGGCCTGCATCCAGCAGGCCTCCGGGAACGATTCGTCGACAGCTTGCGTCACCCGTTCGTTCAGCGCCGAAAGCGTAAGGGCGCCGGATGTGTTCAACTCATTGAACAGGTCCATTCAATTCGTGAATATACGCTTTGTACATGTCCGGGATTCCGTATCCCCGTTCGGCGTCCGGCTGTCCGGCCTGCGAAGCCGTCCGGCGGATCAGGGCAATCAGTTCCTTGTTGTCGAGCCACGGCAGGGCCTGCCAGAGACAGGCGCCCAGTCCGGCCACAATCGGCGCGGAAAACGACGTCCCGTTCGTGTAGTGCATGTCCCCGTCGGCATCAATCACGCATACCCTGGAACCCAGTGCGACCACGTCGGGCTTCACCCGGTAGTCGGCCGTGAATCCTTTTGAACTGAAGAAGCTGAGTCTTTCGTTGTTGGCAATGGCGCCGACGGTAAGCACGTCGGGCGCATCTGCGGGAAATGTGATTTTCTCCCACTCGTGCTGTCCTTCGTTGCCGGCGCTGCAAACGACCAGCATCCCCTTGTCGGCTGCCGTCTGCGCGATGCGGGAGATGAAGGCGGTTTGTCCGTCAAGGTCGGAAGGCGTGTAGAGCGTGTCCACCGTGTCGAAACAGTAGTAACCCAGCGAACTGGAGACGATGTCTATCCCGATGCTGTCGGCATATTCGATGGCTGCCGCCCAGTAATCTTCTTCGATGGGAAACTCCGTGCGCGTGTCTTCACTTTTAATCAGGAGATAGGAGGCTTCCGGCGCAGCACCGATCATCACGCCGGGCAAGTTGGCTCCGAGACAGGAAAGTACCTTCGTGCCGTGGTCGTCTTCGCAGAATACACTGTGACCCGGAAACACAATGTTGTGCGTACCCAGTAGCCGGAGCGAGGCAAACGCGCTGATGCGGTCGACATGCAAAAATCCGGCGTCGATGACGGCTATTCGCACGCCCTGTCCCTTCCGGCCGGCATCATGCAGGCGCATCCCGTTCAGCATGTTCAGTTGGGACGCTCCGTAGCCGTATGTCTCCGTCGACTTGTCGCAGCCGGGCGTCAGGGGGAAAGTGTCTTCGCTGCACTCCGTTGCCGTCAAACGGTCGCTCCCCTGCCATACGCACAGGACGGAGTCGACCATCGGCAAGGCTTTCAGGCGATCGATCGACAAACTGTCGTCGCTCTCTACCACGACCGACGCGATCCACTTGCTTTGCGTCACCACCCGGACGCCCGTCGCCGCAATCGATTCAATATGGGAAGAAGCAATCGGCACGTCGGAAAGTGTGATTTCCACATTCCGTTTTGTTCTTCGTTCAATCGCTTCCGCGGAAAGAAATGTCTCCGGCGAGGCTACGGCCGCTTCCGCAACGCCCCTGTCTTTCAAATACAACCTGAAACAGTAATTATCTCCCGCGAATGCCGGCATGACCAGCCCTATCCATCCGCCCAAACACAGGGCTGCACGCCCCAGCCGGACATACATCCGGCAATTCATTTTCTTCACCTTGCGATCTTTATAATTTCGCACAAAAGTACTAAACCTCCCGTCCTTTCCCGTGCCGATTAAATAGATTTAACAGGAAGAATGGAGAATGGAGAATGATTCTCGGCGGCGTCAACGCATTACAACTGCATACCTCTCCCTCATCGTTCTGCAGGCGGATCGTTAATGCACAAAACCATGCCGCGCACAGTATAGATTCATTTTTTGGAAGTATTTCCGGAAACTTTGGGGACGACTCCGGAAATTCCGGGGAACTATGCGGAGAAAGAAAGATTGTTATCTTTTAGATTATGCTTATATATCTTGCCCAGGGTAAAAAAATTCCCGGATTTCTTTGAAATCCGGGAATTGCGGGTGATCCACCTGGGGCTCGAACCCAGGACCCCATCCTTAAAAGGGATGTGCTCTACCTGCTGAGCTAGTGAATCAACCAAATGTTTATTGCTTTGCGGGTGCAAAGGTAAAATCTTTTTTCGTAAAAACAATTTGTGTAACGTCTTTTATGTTTTTCCTTCTCCTTTTCGACGGGTTTTTCCGTTTTCGGACGGAAATTTTGAAAATTATCCCGTACATTTGTCCGCTGATTCGGTCAATCCGAATTAATGTAACTATGATGCAGACTTTTTTATCGCTAATCCGTTCATTCCATAGCCGGATTCCGGCTATTTTGTATGTGTTTGTTTTCATCATGCAACTGCCATTGCAGGCGCAGACGCAGATGCCGTTTCCGTTAAGGCGCTTTCTTGAAAATCCCGCACTGAAAAGCGCTTCCGTCTCCTTTATGGTCAGGGAAGTGACAGGCGGACGGGTGCTTTACCGCTTCGACGCCGAACGCGAACTGACGCCGGCTTCGGTGCTGAAAACCGTTACGACGGCTTCGGCGCTGGCCATCCTGGGCGAGAATTTCCGCTTCGAAACGTCTCTCCTCTGCGACGGAGAAATGCTGGACGGGGTGCTGAACGGAAACCTGTACATATATGGTACGGGTGACCCGACCCTCAACTCCTCCGAACTGCACGCGGACAAAGACAGCCTTCTTGCGCTGTGGGCGGCGGCGGTAAAAAACGCCGGTATCCGCAAAATCACCGGGCGCGTCATCGCCGACGAAAGTATTTTCGACACCGAAGGCGTCTCCATGAAATGGATGCGCGAAGACTTGGGGAGTTACTACGGACAGGGGAGTTACGGGCTGAATATCTTCGACAATCAGTATGCGCTCTACTTGGAATCGGACACGGCCGGCACTGTCCCCACCATTTTGCGCTGTGAACCGGCCATGCCTTTCCTGACGTTTCACAACTACCTGAAAGCGGCGCCCGTTTCAACCGACAGTTGCTACATCACCGGATTTCCCTTTTCCAGCGATCGCTATCTGTATGGCGTCGTGCCCGAGCGGCGCAGCCGTATCAGAATCAGGGGCGACCTTCCCGATCCCGGCCTGTTTCTGGCGCAATATTTCAACAGTTACCTGATCAAAAACGGTATCGAAGTCAAAAGAGAACCCTCCTGCTACCGCCTGCTGTCGGAATCCGGCCAGTGGCGGGACACCGGACGGAGGAAACTGATTACAACCCGTTCTCCGGCGTTGAAGGAAATCATCCGCATCACGCATTTTGCCAGTCAGAACCTCTATGCGGATGCGCTGCTGAAAACCCTCGGACTGCGATACGTATCGGAGTCGCGGGAAGTCATCTCTTCGTTTGAAAAAGGTTGCAGGGTGATCGGAAACTACTGGCGCAAAAAGGGACTGAACACGGCTTCGCTGTGGATGTACGACGGCAGCGGACTGGCTGCGAGCAACAAGGTGACCGCGCAGTTTTTATGCGATCTGTATGTCTGCATGGCCACCCACCCGGATGTGTCGGAAACGTTCGTCCGGTCGCTGCCGCAGGCCGGCGTGGAAGGTACCGTCCGTACGATGCTCCGGGGGACAGCCTTGCAGGGAAAGGCCCGCCTGAAAAGCGGAAGCATGAGCCGCGTCCGGGGCTACGGCGGCTACGTCGCCAAGGATGGAAAACTGTATGCCGTCGCCATTTTAATCAATCAGTTTTCGGGTGAAAACAGCGTGATGAGAGCCAGTGTGGAAGAGTTGCTTTTGTCGCTGTTTTGACTATAATATTTTCTCAAAATCCGACAACCGTAACGGTTTTGCCGTTCACCGTTTTCTTTTTCATGTAGATTTTATCGTCCCATTTCACGCGGACGTGACGGTCGAAAATCGCCAGCCAGCCATCGCTGCAACCGTAAACGTCCATGTAACGGGCTGTTTGTTCAAACCCTTTTTCCAAATAATTTTTTCCGTAACGGAGTTTGAGTTCTATTGGATACTTTTGTCCTTCGTAAATCAGGCAAAGGTCAAGGCGTCCCGTGCCTGCCGCCATTTCCCGGAACATCTGTCCGCCGCCGT
>JAISWC010000045.1 GCA_031271245.1 Tannerella sp.
CGCGTCGAACTTCAGGCGGTGACCGTATTCGCTGACCCAGCCGGTCTGACAGGCCGGATTGCCGACAACAAGCGCGTAGGGCAATATGTCCTTTGTCACCACCGCCCCGGCGCCGACCATGGCGTAGGCGCCGATTCGCCGTCCGCAGAGCACGGTTGCGTTGGCGCCGATCGAAGCGCCCTTTTCAACAAACGTAGGTTGATATTCCTGCCTGCGTGAAATGGCGCTGCGCGGATTCATGACATTCGTAAATACGCAGCTGGGGCCTAAAAACACTTCATCCCCGCAGACTACGCCCGTATAAACCGATACGTTGTTCTGCACCTTTACCCGGTTTCCCAGTACTACCTCCGGCGAAACCACCACGTTTTGTCCGATGGTACAATCCGTTCCGATCCTGCATCCCTTCATGATATGGGAAAAATGCCAGATGCGCGTGCCTTCGCCGATCACGCATCCTTCCTCGATCACGGCTGTTTCGTGTGCCTGATACGTTTCCATTGTGTTCCTATTTATAAATTAAAAATATCGCCGGTTTCCGGTTCAGATCGGGCAGACGTCCGGACCACTCCTTCACCGGACGTGTCCGGATGTATTCTTCCTCGCAGGTGATGCCGGCCGCGATGCACAGTTTTGTCGTCGTCCTGCATATACGAACGATGTCCTCCAGCAGCCGGTTGTTCCGGTAAGGCGTTTCGATAAAGAGCTGGGTCTGATTCTCGGAGTAGATACGCGCCTCCAGCATCCGGATTCGCCCGGCGCGGGCGGAAGCTTCGATGGGAAGATAACCGTGAAAGGCAAAATTCTGTCCGTTGAATCCCGACGCCATCAACGCCAGCAAAAGGGACGACGGGCCTACCAGCGGCGTCACGCGATAGCCCTTCCGTTGCGCCAGCGCCACCACATCGGCTCCGGGGTCGGCAATGGCCGGACAGCCGGCCTCGGACAGCACGCCAACCGGCTCGCCCTTCGCCAGTGGCGCCAGAAAGGTCGAAATCCGTTCGGGAGGAGTATGCCCGTTCAATTCATAAAACGTCAGTTCGTCAATCACCGCCGACGGCGCCGCTTTTTTCAGAAAACGGCGCGCCGTCCGTACATTTTCGACGATAAAATGACGGATATGAAGGATTACATCGCGGTTGTAGTCCGGTAGCACCATCCGGTGTTCCGTCTCGCCCAGCGTCACAGGAATCAAAAAAAGAGCCGGCTGCATAAAATTTCTTTTCTGCAAATGTACTACTTTTGTCCCGATAATTGCAAAAAGATGGATTTTCCGCGAGATTTTACGGAACACATGCGCTGCCGGATGGATGATTATCCGCTGCTGGAGGAAGCGTTGCGCCGGGAAGCGCCGGTCAGTATCCGGCTCAATCCGGCCAAAACGGCGCAGCCGCTCCGGCATGAGCGGGTGATGTGGTGTTCCACGGGCTACTATCTGCCCGAACGTCAGGCGTTTACGTTCGATCCGCTCTTTCATGCCGGGGTCTATTACGTGCAGGAAGCGGCGTCCATGTTTCTGGAACAGGCCGTCAGGCAATACGTCGCATCGCCCGTTGTCTGTCTGGACCTGTGCGCGGCGCCGGGCGGGAAGTCGACGCACCTGTTGAGCCTGCTGCCGCGCCGGAGCCTGCTGGTAAGCAATGAAGTCATCCGCAGCAGGGCTATCGTCCTGGCGGAGAATATCCTCAAATGGGGTTCGCCGGATGTCGCTGTCACGAACAGCGATCCGGCCGAACTGGGACGCCTCACGCACGGGTTTGACGTGCTGGTGGCCGATTTGCCCTGCTCGGGCGAAGGGATGTTCCGGAAAGATCCCGCCAGCCGTAACGCATGGAGCAGGGCGAATGTAGCGCTGTGTGCAGCCCGCCAGCGGCGTATCCTGTGCGACGTTTGGCCGGCGCTCAAACCGGGCGGTATCTGCATTTACAGCACGTGCACGTTCAATCGCGAAGAAAACGAGGAAAATATCCGCTATCTTGCCGAATATCTGCCGGCAGAGGCGGTTCCGGTAAACGTCGAAGACGGCTGGCGCATCACCTGCAACGCCGACAGTCGCTGCCCGTCATACCGTTTCTTCCCGCACCGGACGAAAGGCGAAGGTTTTTTCCTTGCTGTCCTGCGCAAGCCCGACGGACGGTGCACTCCTTTTTCCGTCAGAACAGGAAACAGACTGCCGGCGCTCCGGCATACACCGGGTGACGAATGGTTGTGCGAAGCCGGTGCGTACCGGTTCACGACGGAGGCGGCGTCCGTCCGCGCGATTCCGGAGATTCATGCGGAGCGGCTGTCGTCGTTGACCGGACATCTCCGGGTCGTCACGGCCGGCGTTCCGGTGGGCGAATGGAAGGGGAAAGACTTTGTGCCGGCGCCGGCGCTGGCGTTGAGCGCGGCTTTCCGGTACGACGCCTTCCCGACGGTCGAACTCGCCTGGAAGGAGGCTGTCCGCTACCTGCAAAAGGAGGCTCTGACGCTGCCGCCCGACACGCCGAAAGGATACGTGACCGTGACATACCGGGATATGCCACTGGGGTTTGTCAAACACATCGGTCATCGTGCGAACAATCTTTATCCGCATGAGTGGCGCATCCGCAGCAGACATCTGCCTGAACAACCGCCAACGGGTGTATTTCAAATGGTCGCACAACCCCATCTCGCCTAACAGACCTGACAAACAGACCTGACAGGTTTTTAAAACCTGTCAGGTCTTTGCTGCGCTGCAAGCGTGGACGCTTGCTTTTAGCACGACGCAGGCAGAGCCTGCGCCGAGCAGGGGCGCTATTTTTCCCATAATACATTCATCTTTTAATTTTGGCAAACTCTAATTTTCCGACTTGTAAATCTACGATTTCCAATTTGGGTCGTCCGACAAAGAAACCCATTCCAACTCCGCAACGGACATAATATTCCTTGCCCAGTTCAATGTCTATGGGCAGTTCTTCGCGAGTTTCGGTTTTTGCCCACAGCGTTTTTAATCCTTCACTTGTAACTCTGACGGTCGTTTTTCTTTTGTTTTTTACGCGGAAAACCACTTCGTCGTCCAGGTTAAGATTGTAACTTATCGCCACGCCCACCATGGAACCGGGTCGATAAATATGTATCAGGGCGCAACTTTCATCCAACCGGTATTCCGATGTTTGCAGTTCGCCTCCGGATACACCCGAAGCAACCTTTCCTGCTCCACAACCCGTCAATAACAGGGATATGGCAAACATCCATACAAATCCAATAATGGCGCCTTTCCGGCTTTTTAAATCTACTGTTTTCATTTTTACTTTACTGTTTTTGATGCTCCCTTGCGGAAGCGGTTTCTAATTCATTTGTTTATCTCATTTTTTTAGTTGTCTGAACCCTGTTCGGCGCCGCCCACGCTCGGCGAAGGCTCTGCCTTCGTCGTGTTAAAAGCAAGGCTCCAGCCTTGCCGGACAGTTGCTATCCGTACTTTTTCCCCGCTCAGCGAAAGTTCCAGCCTTCGTCGCGCTAAAAGCATGTCTCCGGACATGCCGCCATGCGGAGCTTGATTGTACGGGCGAACCTGTGTGTTCGCCCTTTACTTTGCT
>JAISWC010000051.1 GCA_031271245.1 Tannerella sp.
TCAGTAAGGGGCTTTACTCCGAAAATAGCAAAAGATGTTTATCTGGCTGATAATGCAACCGTTATTGGCGACGTAGTGATTGGAAAAGGCTCAAGCATCTGGTTCAACACCGTTTTACAACGGTTATATTTATCCGGCGGTAAGCATTTACAAAATCGGGACTGGATTGATATTTATTCAGGAAAACAGGGTTAGTTACGGGTAAATCATATGGATTCCCGTTATGATTGATAACTGTTCAAATTCGAGTAACCTGCTACCTCGATTTCAATAATATCAAAAACATGGATATCACTTACTAAACGAACTCTTGCCATGGCATTTACTCGACCAAGTGTATAATTTCAATTTCGTTGCGGCTCTTTTGCAGATATTCGGCAAGCAGTCTGCGGTGGCACATATCAGGTTTATGTTCACTGCATAACAAGCAAACACCGTTCAATTTGTCAAAATCTATTTTTTGGACAACATTCCTCCTGTTAAGAATATGGATGTATTCTTTTTCATACTGTTCCCAATTAACAATCTTGTCTCGATAACTCCTTAATAATTCTTTTGTCGGAGCTAATTCCGTATTATGTTCGTAATCAGCGCCAACAATTTCTTTTGCAAAGTATTCCAAATCCTTACCCTTTGCAAATCCTGCCAATTGGGAAACATTGTTTATTCTTATGTCCAGAATCTTTTTTACTCCTGCTCTTTGTAACAGTTTAAAAAATGTTTCGGCGGATTTTTCCGTAAATCCTATTGTATAAAGTTTAATCATACACTTCCTGTTCTTTTACGTATGGTGAGAATCCTATTTCGTTATTTTTCAATCTTAATGCTTCTTTCAACTGTACCTCTTGACTTAACTGTTGAACCACAAAATTACAATTTTTTTTCGACTTATTGCTCTTCACACATAATGGACGGTCTGCAGGAAAAGCGAGCAGACAAGGAGGAGATAGTAATAGAGGGAGATATTGCGGGGGCTACCGATAAAGAGATACGCCATCAGGATCGAGACCGGGATGAAGAAAATGCACAGGAAATCCGCCGCTTCGGCATCGAACAGGAAAAGAAAGAGCAGCAGATACCTTGTGGAAGCCAGTAAAAAGGAAATAAACTGTCGCGTGCGCAGACTGGCGTTGATTTTATGCAACCGAAGGACGAGGCCGAGCATCACCGTATATACAAAAGCCGTTGCAGGCGAAGCCAGCCGGTCGACGGTCAGATATTCCCGGATGGGGACGGGATTAAAATCCGTCCAGCGATGAAACGTATCCGTGAGTCCCGTGAAATCGTGTTGCCAGACATACCAGCCGGCCATGATCCAGTATATTGTGACGACTCCCAGCAGGGAAGCCGTGAACGTCCGGCGGTTCAGCAGCTGGAACTGATACATTCCGTACCAAAAAAGGGGAAGCAGCCACAGCAGGTGAATCCATATCAGGCTTCCAACCCCCAGCCAGAACGTCGCTTTGTAGGCATTTCCCGGCGCCAGGCCGGTTTTTCCTTCCCGGTAAGCCTTGAACAGTTCGACCATGCACAGCATCAGGAAAAAGAAGGCGACGGAAACGGGACGCAGAGGAATGAAACCGAAACTGGTGCTGTTCAGTAGCAGGAAGAGAAGAAACGGCAGTTTCGTTTTTTCCCGGAAGAGGATCAGGTAATAATTGGCGCGCTGAAGTGTGGCGGCCATACCGCACAACAGCAGTGCGCCCGCAAGATAGACGGACGGTTTGCCGGGTAGCAGGCCGGTCATCCGGTTCCACAGCGGCATCGACAAATCCGCATTCAGCAGGTAATGGGTGGAAAAATGATATTCCAGCCCCCAGCAGAACAGAACGGCAAACAGCGTCAGCAGCGTCACCGCGGGGCCGGACAGGCTTTGCTTCTGTTTCTTTCCGTAGATACCGAAATTTTGCCTCATGGATAACGGATAATCGATTTGCTGTTTGCCGTCAGAGGTCGAATCCGATGTCGCTGCGGAAATATTTCCCGTCGAACCGGATGGCATGTGCCCCGGCATACGACCCGGCCAGCGCTTCCTCGCGGGTGGCACCGAGGGAACTGACGGCCATCACACGGCCGCCGGAGGTCAGCGTTTGCCCGTCCTTCTCCGTGGTGCCGGCGTGGAAGACGATGCTTCCGGATACCCGGTCAGGCCCGGAAATCACGTGCCCCTTCGCGTAGGCTTCCGGATAGCCGCCGCTGACCAGCATCACCGTCGCGGCGCAGCGCGGGTCTTCCGTCAGCGTGCGCGAAGCCAGGTCGCCTTGCGCGACGCCCTCCAGCAAATCGACCAGATCGCTTTGAATCCGGAGCATGACGGCTTCCGTTTCCGGGTCGCCCATCCGGCAGTTGTATTCGATCACCATCGGGTCGCCTCCGACATTGATCAGGCCAAAGAAAATGAATCCGCGGTAAACGATGCCTTCCGACTTCAGTCCGCTAACGGTGGGGCGGATGATGCGTTCGTCCACCTTCCGCATGAACGCCTCGCCGGCAAACGGAACCGGCGAAACGGCGCCCATGCCGCCGGTATTCAAGCCCGTGTCTCCCTCGCCGATGCGCTTGTAGTCCTTGGCCACCGGCAGGATTTTGTAATCCGTCCCGTCGGTCAGGACAAAGACCGAACATTCGATGCCGTTCAGAAATTCTTCAATCACGACACGCCGGCTGGCTTCGCCGAACAGGCCCTGCAACATCGTTTGCAATGCTTCCCCGGCGCCGGCCGGATCGTCGATAATCAGCACGCCCTTTCCGGCGGCCAGTCCGTCGGCTTTCAGTACGTAAGGCGGCGGCAGGGTGTCGAGGAAGGCAATGCCTTCGGCCAGATTTTCCGCCGTGACGCTTAGGTAGCGCGCCGTCGGAATCCGGTGGCGCATCATGAATGCCTTGGCAAAATCCTTGCTCCCTTCCAGCCGCGCCCCGTCGCGTCCCGGCCCGATAACGGGCACGGAGGCCAGCGCCGCATCTTCCGCGAAAAAGTCGGCGATGCCGTTCACCAGCGGTTCTTCCGGGCCGACCACCACCAGGTCAATCCGGTTAGCCAGTACAAACTTTTTGATTTCCGGAAAATCATTGACGCCGATGGCTACATTGACACCTGCGGCCGTCGTTCCGGCGTTTCCGGGCGCGATAAACAGCCGGTCTGTTTTCGGGCTTTGGGCGATTTTCCATGCCAGCGCATGTTCGCGCCCGCCTCCTCCTAAAAGTAAAATATTCATTGTTTTGACAGTATGAATGATGAATTATATGATGTAATAATCAAAACTCTTATTCTTCCCAGGTTCCCTTAGGTGCTAACTCAAAAGGAAATAGAATGCGAATTAACGAGCCTGCAATTGAGAGTTAGCAGCGTTTCCAACTCTTGCTTGCAGTCAGCAATGTTCTCGAAGAATTTCATCACCGCCTGTCTGAAAAGTTCCTCTGTTCTGTAAAACAGGTAACTCTTACCCACACGCCGGTGTTCCGTCAATACCTTGATGACGGGCTTTCCGATAAACGGCTTTATTTTGTCAATATAGGTGTCGCGATAAATCAATCCTTTGGGCGTCTTCATTCTCCGAATATTTAAAACGTAATTATAATTTCCCGCAAAGATAGCGATTATTGCAATTATGATTATAATTCATCTGTGCCGCACGCTGAATTTTTCGGCAAAAAGCGAACGCAGGCGTATTTTTGTTTGTTGGAAATCGATCGTTTCTCCCACTTCCCTGTCCAGTGAGGTGACGCCCTTGTCGACGAATCCGCAGGGATGAATCAGGGAATAGGCCGACAGGTCTGTTTGGATATTCAGAGCAAAGCCGTGCATCGTCACGTAGCGGCTGCCTTTCACGCCGATGGCGCAGATTTTCCGCGCCCCGGCGGTATGGGCATCCAGCCAGACACCGGTAGCTCCGGCCAGACGTTCGCCTTTCAGTCCGTAGTTCGAAAGAAAACAGATCACAATCTCTTCCAGTATTTCAATATATTGTCGCAAACCCAGATGAAACATTTCCAGGTCGAACACCGGATAACCGGTGATCTGTCCCGGTCCGTGATACGTGATGTCGCCTCCCCTGTTGGTGGAATGGAAGGCAAATCCCTTTTCTTTCAGTTGCGCTTCCGGAATCAGCAGATTCGACCGCCGGCCGTTTTTCCCCAACGTGAAAACAGGCTCGTGTTCACAGAAAAACAGTTTGTTTTCGCCCTGTACGCCCTGCGCTTTGGCCTTCAAAAGCGCTTCGAAAGCCGACGTTTGAACGGCTAACGCATCTTCGTATGCAATCCGTCCCAAATCCTGAAAATCGTAGGCCTCCTTCATTTCGAGTCATTATCTGGAGGATTCCGGATAGCGATAGCCCATGTCGACGGGCGCTATCTTTTTCATCAGTGAAAGGATATGGCGTTGCCTGCCCCGCATATAGGCCGAAACCTGCTTCGGATTCATTTTCCGGGGCGCGGGGAGGGTGATGGCCAGCAGGGCGCTTTCTTCCTGCGTAAGTTCGTATGCTCGTTTCCCGAAATACGCCAGGGAGGCGGCCTCCACACCGTAAATCCCTGTTCCCGTCTCGACGGAATTGAGATAGACTTCCATGATGCGCTCTTTGCCCCAAATCCATTCGATGAGCAGGGTGAAACAGGCTTCCAGTCCCTTCCGGAAATAGCTTCTTGCCGGCCACAGGAATACGTTTTTGGCCGTCTGCTGCGAGATGGTACTGGCGCCGCGCAGGCGACGGCCTTTCTGCGCGTCGTCGATGGCCCTGCCGATCTGTTTGCGGTCGAAACCGTGATGTTCCATAAAGAGGTTGTCTTCCGATGCCACCACGGCCTGAATCATCGACCGGGATATTTGTTCGATGGGCGTCCACTGATGGTCAATCCCGCCGGCGCCGTCCTTCTCGCACAGGCGGATAAACATCAACGGGGTGTAGTAGACCGGCACATATTTATAAATCACTACCGCCAGGATACTGAATGCAACCAGCCCGAAGAACAGATTTCGGCACCAGATGAAAAGGCGTTTGACGATTCGCATAGAGAAACGGGCATCTCATGGTGCCGCTATCTTAAACGGTTCAGCGAACGGATCAGCATTTCGTCCGCTCCGATATTGCGGATGGCCAGGTAATCCAGAATCAGGCTGACCAGGGGCAGCGACAGGGCGAAACGTACGCTGAAATGAAAATCGGGCTGTGCGGAGAGATTCCAGAGGAAAAACGCGAATATTGCATAAAATCCGACCAGCAATATGGCGTTGAAGATGCAGAGGCGAATCTGGCGCATCCGGTTCCCGTACAGGAAAACGGTTATCAGCGCAAGCAGTACGGTCACTGCCGACAGGGCGCATAACGCCCATGCCGGATGGGCCAGTTCCGGAGGGACCGTTGTCGTGTGCATGCCCAGCACGTCATACGTATAGAAAACTCCCCCTGCCTGCACGGCGGCCAGCGGCAGGAAAAGCACGGCGGTCATGGCCGCGGCGACCAGCAGCAAATAAACGGTCTGTATGCGTTGTATCATTGTTGTTCTTGCCTGTTAAAGAGGAAAGGCCGGTCTCCGAAAAGACCTGCCTTTCCATTGTCATAAGACATGAGTTACTTAAAGACTGCTTTTTTCTTTTAACGGATTCCGGTAATAAATCTTGCCGTCCTCATATTCCTGGGCTGCAATGAGCGTCGCTTTCGGCAACTTTTCATAATAACGGGAGATTTCAATCTGTTCCCTGTTTTCAAATACCTCCTCCAGATTGTCATTATAGAATGCAAATTCCTGCAGTTTTTTCTCCAGATCATGCTTTATTTCCGAAGAAATCTGATTGGCGCGTTTAGCGATAATCATCAGCGATTCGTATACGTTGCCCGTATCGCTGCATAACCTCAACATGTCGCGAGTGACCGTAGAGGCCGCTGCATTCGACTTTCGATAATCCATATTTAATACTTTCTTCAAATTAATAGTTTTTACTTATTCGTTTACTGGCATAATCAAAGTATTTTCTGATTTGCCGGGTATATTTTCCTTCCGGAAATTCATTGACATAGTTGTAGTATTCATCTACCACATCGCGGTAACGGCCCTGCAGACGGTCTTCCACACTCACCAGCGCCAGTTCGTATTTTGCTTTTATTTTCAGCAGAATAAACTCTTCGCGGTATTTGGAGTACGGATAATCCTTCAGTGCATTGTCGGCGGAGATTACGCAGGCACGGTAATTGTTGCCCATGTAAGTTCCCAGGTTATAGTACAACTGCGTACTTGTCAGTTCCTTGTAGGCCAGTTTCTCCTGCAGTTCAAACAGGATTTCCTGCGCCTGCCTGGCCCGTTCGCTCTGGGGATAGTATTCCATGTAGAGTTCCAGCTGCGCAATGGCCTTGTAGGTCTGTCCCTGGTCCAGGCGCGGGTCGGCCGAATCAAGATACAGTCCGTAGCCGGAATAGAAACGCGCCAGTTCCGTATACTCGCCCTTCGGGTAGGTGTTGTAATATGTCTCGAAATAATTCGCCGCCGTCTGGTAATCCTTCTGCCCGTAGTAGCTTTGCGCCAGCAGGTACAGCGATTCCTCGGCATAGGCCGTGCCTCTGAAGAGCGTAACTACTTCTTCCAGAAGCGTCGCCGATTTGGTATACTTCTTCTGGTTGAAGTATTTCTTGGCATACGAATACTTCAATTCATAGTCTGTACTTTTCAAGATTTTATTGTATTCGCCGCAGGCGGAACACAACAGAATCATCATTCCTAAAAATACACCCTTTTTCATTTACCTGATTTTAGTCGGCAAAGGTAATGCTTCCCGCTCAAACGGCCATCATGCAGAACGTTAATAATTAATTATAACCTGTACAGTTCATTGGCGGCGATCAGTTCCAGTTTATTATCCATTAATACGTTTGCGCACTTTTCCAGGTCGTCCGGACGGATAATCACGTGTGCGGAATCACCTTCCGAGAAAGCGTACATGTATTCAATGAATATACCGGCTTCGGTGATGATGTTCATCGCTCTGCCGAGCGCTCCGGGCAGGTTCGGGCAATGCAGGCAGATGACGTCGGCTTCGGTGACGGCATACTTGCGGTTGCGCAGCACCTGAAGCGCCTTGTCCGTATCCGATACAATCAGACGCAGAATCCCGAAATCCGAGTTTTCGGAAACGGTAAACGCCGTCATGTTGATGTTTTCCTCACCCAGCAACTTGGCCACTTCCGTGAAACGGCCTCTCTTGTTCTCTAAAAAAATAGACAGTTGTTTTACTAACATAGCATATTACATTTTATCAATTAAACTAATTTCCTGTTGTCAATCACATGTTTGGCTTTGCCCTGGCTGCGTTCCAGACTGCGGGGTTCCACAATCCGGACGTCGGGCTGGATGCCCAGCACGCTCTGCATACGGGCGGTCACCTTGTTTTTTATGGCAAGCATCCGGGTCATTTCGTCGGAATAATATTCCGGACGAAGCTCCACGTGCACCTGGAATGTATCCGTATTGTTCACACGGTCTACGATAATCAGATAGTGCGGCACAAATTCGGGCAGTTCCAGAATGACGGATTCGATTTGAGACGGGAAGACGTTTACGCCGCGGATGATCAGCATGTCGTCGCTGCGTCCGAGAATACGGTCCATGCGAACGGCCGTCCGGCCGCACCGGCATTTTTCGTAGTTCAGGGCTGTCAGGTCGCGCGTACGATAGCGAAGCATGGGCATGCCGTCTTTGGTCAGCGTGGTGAATACCAGCTCGCCAGGTGCGCCGGATGTTACCGGTTCCAGCGTTTTCGGGTCTACGATCTCCGGATAGAAATGGTCTTCCCACAGGTGCGTGCCCTCCTGACATTCGCACTCGCCACCCACGCCCGGGCCGCTGATTTCCGTCAGTCCATAGATGTCATACGCCTTGATATGCAACTTCTCTTCCAGTTCCTTCCGCATGTTGTCGGTCCACGGCTCGGCGCCAAACACACCGATACGCAGTTTAAATTCTTCAATCGGCATGTCCGATTCGTAAATCGCTTCGGCGAGACGCAGGGCATACGACGGTGTACAGGCCAGTCCGTCAGCGCCGAAATCGTGCATCAACTGAATTTGTTTCTGCGTGTTCCCGCTGCTCATCGGGATCACGGTTCCGCCAATCATCTCCACGCCTCCGTGGGCGCCCAGTCCGCCGGTAAACAGGCCGTAGCCGTAAGATACCTGGATGACATCGTTCCGGGTCACCCCATAAGCCGTCAGGCAGCGGGCTACTCCCTCGTACCACACACTCAAGTCCTTGCGCGTATATCCCACCACAATCGGTTTGCCCGTTGTCCCCGACGATGCGTGCAAGCGTACGATTTCCGACATGGGAACGGCCATCAGTCCGAAAGGATAGTTGTCGCGCAAATCCTGCTTGGTAGTAAACGGCAATTTCACAATATCGTCAATCGACTGAATGTCTTCGGGCGAAACGCCCATTTCCTGCATTTTACGCCGGTAAAAAGGCGCATTGTGATAGACATGTTCCACCACGTTCTTCAACCGGATAGACTGCAATTTCCGCAGTTCTTCCCGGGACATACATTCCATTGTATCATTCCAAATCATATCTCCTGTTGTTATTGGTTTTATTTTGTCGGCAAATGTACATTATTTTATTTGATAACAACAGCAAAATCTTTTTTTTTTGATGCATGAAAAACGGCTAAATCTTTTTTTGAAGTACCAACCCGTCAAACGTATTATCCATGTGAGAATAGACCGAGAGGCTGCCTCCGCACAGGGACAGCCTCTTTGCTGTTTAAATGATTGCTGTAGAGACGCGGCGTGCCACGTCTCCAACCCTGTTCCGGTTCATCAGCAGGTATCCGGGGATGACGTCAATCTGAATGCCGGTGTTATTATGAAGTGATCGTGCACGTCAAGTACGGAGAGGGAACAACTATCGCACCTCAAAAAAAGATTTCGCCGAAAAAACAGTATCTTTGCATCCGGATATTCAAAAATTTATGGAAACAGGAAAATATTCATTTGGGACAGGCGACCGTTTCGCCCGTCAGGGAGAAGCGCAGCTAACTGCTTTGATTGAGGCGAGCAAGCTATTGGGACAGGAAATTGTACCGGTATGGAACAAGTCGAACCGCGAACATACCATTGTACATTCTACCCCCGCCGATACGCGCGCGGAGGCTGATGCCGCCGTGAAAGCGCTGGGTTATGCAGGGGCTTATTTCGTGGATGCCGATCACATCAACCTGAGTAATGTAGACCGATTTATCGACCATTCGGACTTCTTCACGCTCGACGTGGCCG
>JAISWC010000101.1 GCA_031271245.1 Tannerella sp.
GGCGGCATCGCCCAGCTGGCCAGGACAAAGTTGATGGAGAAATTCCAGATGGGCGAAACCGTCCACTGGTGTATCCGCGAAGCACTCGACGCCGTCACCGCGCAAACGGTGGCACTGAATGCAGAGAAAGGCGATCCGCTGGCGCTGGAAATTATCCGGATATCAGGCGGCTATCTGGGCATGGGACTGGCTGTACTGATAGATATTTTGAATCCCGAGTGTATCGTGATAGGCAGTATATATTCCCGCAATGAAGCGCTTTTCCGTTCTCTGATAGAAGAAGTGCTGCAAAAGGAAGCGCTGGGGCTGGCACGGCAAGTGTGTCAAATCAAACCGTCCGAACTGGGCGAGCATATCGGCGACTATGCCGCCGTTTCCATCGCCGCAAACATGTAAGATTCAATGATTCGAGCATGCAAACAATTAACAGTAAATCATTCAGCAACGTGAAGTCGATTATTCAGGAAAGTTTGAGGGAAGCAGTTGAAAAGCTGCACGAGTATATGAGCAACCCCTCCAACGTGGAAGCTATTGAAAGGGCGGCAACTGTTTTTTCCGACGCTTTGGCCAAAGGGCATAAAGTCATCACATGCGGAAATGGCGGTTCACTGTGCGATGCCACACATTTTGCCGAAGAACTGACCGGTCGCTACCGGAAAAACCGCCGCCCGCTGCCGGCCATCGCCATCAACGACCCGGCCTATATGACCTGTACGGCCAATGATTTTTCATACGGTGAAATTTTCAGCCGATACGTCGAGGGTGTCGGACAGGCCGGCGACGTGTTGCTGGCCATCAGCACCAGCGGTAATTCCGAAAACGTGGTCAAGGCGGCCGGAGCGGCCAAAGCCAGGGGCATGAGCGTGGTCGGATTCACCTGCGCATCAGATAACGCACTTCGCCGCCTCTCGGATGTCGCCATCTGTGCCCCCGTTTCCAATTATTCGGACCGGGTGCAGGAGATTCATATTAAGGCGATTCATATCATTATCCAGTTGATAGAACATCAATTAAACCTCTCTAAATAACAACAATTGTCATGAGTACAACTTTAAAAACGCAGAGCGGGTCGCTCTCAAAAGTATTGCCGGTTATTTTCGGCTTTTTCATCATGGGTTTTGTCGACACCATCGGAACGGCCATCAATTATGTGAAAGTGGATTTCGAACTGAATGACACGATGGCCAATATGCTGTCGCTGTCCTGTTTTTTCTGGTTCCTGGTACTGTCTATTCCTACCGGCCTGTTGATGAACAGAATCGGACGGAAAAACACGGTATTGATCAGTTTTGTCTTCACATTTGCGGGATTGCTGGTTCCCTGGATGGTGTACGATTTTTACTTTGTACTGGTCGCCTTTGCTTTGATAGGTATCGGCAATACCATTCTCCAGGTGGCCTTGAATCCGCTGGTATCCAATGTTGTCGCGAAAGATAAGCTGACAGGTTCGCTGACGCTGGGACAGTTTATCAAGGCGCTGTCTTCGTGGCTGGGGCCGAATGTAGCGGCCTGGCTGGCTGGCACTGCGCTGGGATGGAAATACCTGTTTCCGGTTTTTGCGCTGGTATCGCTGCTGGCTGCCGTATGGTTATGGGTGACCCGTATTCGGGAAGAAGACGGCGGGAACAGGGAAATCTCCTTTGGCGCGACGTTTGCCTTGTTAAGGAATCCGAAAATACTGCTGTTTTTCATCGGGATTCTGGTTCTGGTCGGCGTGGATGTAGGTTTGAACGCTACGCTGCCTAAATACCTGATGGAGAAATGTCCTGTGGATGTTGCCAGCGTTTCGCAGGCTGACCAGTTGAAGAGTTACTACTATTTCATTGTGCGTGCGCTGGGTGCCTTTCTGGGGGGCATCCTGCTGATGAAGATTCCGGAACGCAAATTCTATACTGTCAGTGTCTTCCTCGCTTTTGCGGGACTGGTGTGGCTGCTGTTCGGCCATTCGCTATGGAGCATACTGGCCGGAGTGGTCATCGTTGCACTGGGCTATTCGAATCTGTTTGCGATTATTTTCTCGCTGGCATTAAAGCAAGTCCCGAAAAAAGCCAACGAGATTTCGTCGCTCCTGATCGTCGGCGTTTCAGGAGGCGCCATTGCATTGTTGCTGGGCGTTGTGTCCGATATTTTTGGAACGCAGTGGGCAGCCATGGCGATTGTGGCGGCTATCTGGCTGTACATGATTGCCCTGATCCGAACGGTCAATAAGGCGTAAATGAATGGCTAAATCTTTTAGTACGCTCTGTAGCGGGATGGCGGAAGCGGTTATGCCAGCCCGGTAAACCGGCTGTATGCTCAAGACAAAGGGATGTACAGCTTGGAAATTTCAGGTCTGTTTTTCTTGATTTTTAACAGGATTTCTCAACGAAAAAACGCCTTAAACTTAACTGTTTGAGGCGTTTTCCCTTTCGAGCGGTAGACGGGACTCGAACCCGCGACCCTCAGCTTGGGAAGCTAATGCTCTACCGACTGAGCTACTACCGCAAGTGATTTTGTGGGCGCAAATGTACGCATTTCTTTTATTTTTTTCCTACATTTGGCGAAAAAAATTGCATGGAAAAACTTACTGTTGTCAAAGCAGGCGGGAAAATTGTTGAAGAGGATGCCTCGTTAGACCGTCTACTGGCTGATTTTTCGACGATTAAAGGCCATAAAATATTAGTGCACGGCGGTGGCCGTCTGGCCACCAAACTGGCCAAACAGCTGGGTATAGAGAGCCGTATGATCGACGGGCGGCGCATCACGGATGCGGAAACACTGAAAGTGGTGACGATGGTGTATGCCGGTTGGGTCAGTAAAACAATCGTCGCACGGCTGCAGGCGTTACACGTGAATGCCATCGGGTTGACCGGCGCCGACATGAATATGATCCGTTCCGTCAAACGACCGGTCGAAACGATCGACTACGGATTCGCCGGAGATGTAAAGGAGGTGAATGTCACCATGCTGTCGATGCTGCTGAGGCAGGGCGCCGTACCGGTGCTGTCGCCCCTGACGCATGACGGGGAAGGTCGTCTGCTGAATACCAATGCCGACACGATTGCCTCCGAAACGGCAAAAGCCCTGTCGGAGGCCTTCGACGTGACGCTGATTTACTGTTTCGAGAAAAGCGGCGTTTTGCGGAACGAACAGGACGAAGCAAGCGTGATTCCGTACATTGACAGGGCTATGTTTCAGAAATATAAAACAGAAGGCGTGATTCGGGAAGGGATGATTCCAAAGCTGGAAAACGCTTTCCGTGCAATTGATGCCGGCGTGAAAAAGGTGCTGATAACCAACGCTTCCGAAATCAACAGTCACAAGGGAACCCTGATACGGCAGGATGTGAATTTGCTTGCACGATAAAATACTCCTGCATTTGTCGGAGGTAATCGGTAGAAGAATGAGACAGTCAAAGAAAAACAGAAGCGCCGGATGCTCGCATGAATGCGGACATGAAAGAGCGCTCGGGGAGAATAGACGGAAACGGCATCAGATGCTGTTTCGCCTGCTGTGTTCGTCTGCCGTTTTCTGGCTGCTGGTATGGCTGGCGCTGTTCCTTTTTCTACAGACGTACGGAGCATATCATTTTTTATACCTCGACCAGCAAAACCTGTTCCTGCATGGTAAAGGCTGTTTCCTGTCCTTTATGGACAGGCCCGGGGGGCTGGTCGAATACCTGAATGCGTGGATGATGCAGTACTTCATTATTCCTTTTTGCGGCGCGTTGATTGTAAGTGCTTTGCTGACGCTGACGGGCATGTTGACTGCGGCTGTCGTCCGGCGTATTGCACCTCATGCCAACCTTTTCGTTTGCAGCCTTCTGCCGGCCGTCACACTGATTTTTCCCGTATTTGACTTCAATTACTGTTATTCCGGCATACTGGCCTGGTGCCTGATGTTGACGGCTTTGTATTATTTTTTCATGACAAAGAGCATTGCGGGGCGCGTCGTGTATACGCTGGCTGCTTCCGCGGCGCTGTTCTGGCTGGCGGGGGCGGTGGCTTTGCTGTTCGTCGTTTGCATTTTCCTGCGGGAATTGCTGAATCGCTTTACGCAGGCGTACATTTTCCTTCTTCCGCTCTTACTGATTACAGGACTGGCAATAGGGGGCG
>JAISWC010000104.1 GCA_031271245.1 Tannerella sp.
GGATTCATCCGGCATGTCGAAAACAGATGGAATGATTGTATTTCCCCAGGAAGGAGGCTCCGGTACGGAAAAAAGTATTATTTTTGCACAAACGACAAAATAAAACGGAAAGCATTATGGAAAATAAGAACAAAACAAGCTGCCCGAACCTGATACAGTTCAACTGGGTGCTGAGGCATCTGCTGTGTAACAAGGCCAATTTTGATGTATTGAAGGGTTTTCTGACCGTCCTGCTGGGCGAATACAGGACCATCCGCAACATCGGCGAAAGTGACGGCAACAGGATATATTCCGAGGACATATTCAACCGGGTGGACTTTCTTAGCGACGAGGAAAAGCGCGACGATGACCGTTACCGTGAACGATTGTCGAGTTGAAGCGTCTTTTAAGCAATCGATAAAAATACAAAGATGAATAACTGTCAACTTATCACCATACTGGGGCCGACAGCTTCGGGAAAGACTACCTTTGCGGCCGCGCTCGCCGACCGGCTGAACACGGAAATCATCAGCGCCGATTCCCGCCAGGTCTACCGCGCCATGGACATCGGCACTGGAAAGGACAGGGCGGAATACACGGTAAACGGCAGGCAGATTCCCTGTCACCTGATTGATATTTGCGATCCCGGCACGAAATACAATGTCTTTGAATACCAGCGCGATTTTTCTCACGTCTACCATCAACTCCGGGAGAAGGAGAAACTCCCCATCCTGTGCGGCGGAACGGGACTCTACATGGAAGCGGTACTGAAAGACTACCGCTTGCCGGAGGTGCCCCAGAATCCCGAACTCCGGGAATCGTTGAAGGACAAGTCGCTGGCGGAACTTGAACAGATACTTGCCTCCTACAGGACACTACACAACCGTACCGACCTCGACACCCCCCGGCGTGCCATCCGCGCTATTGAGATTGCAGTCTATCACGCGCAGTGTGCACCGGAGCCGGATGCCGACGGATCGCTACGCAGTCTGGTAATCGGGCTGGACATCAAACGGGAGCAGCGGCGGGAAAAAATCTCGCAGCGTCTCCGCAGCCGTCTGGAGCAGGGCATGGTGGACGAGGTTCGCGGGCTGATCGCTTCCGGTATTGCTCCCGAAGACCTTGCCTATTACGGGCTGGAATACAAATACCTCACCCTCTATGTGAGAGGGAAACTGTCGTATAAGGAGATGGTTTCGCAGCTTGAAATCGCCATCCACCAGTTTGCCAAACGGCAAATGACCTGGTTTCGGGGTATGGAGCGGCGGGGTATCCCCATTCACTGGATAAGCGCCTTGCTGCCGACAGAGAAAAAAATCGAGTATACCCTGTCCTTGCTGGACAATGAATAATCTTTATATAAAATGAATACGGTTACCCTACAGAAACTGGCGAAGCAGGCGAATTTTTTCCTGCTGGCCGGGCCATGCGTGATTGAAGGCGAGGAAATGGCGCTCCGCATAGCCGAAAAGATTGCGAGTATCACGGAAAAGTTACAGATTCCGTATGTTTTCAAAGGCTCGTACCGCAAAGCCAACCGTTCCCGTCCGGATTCCTTTACGGGCATCGGCGACGAAAAAGCCCTGCGCATCCTCCGGAAGATACGCGAAACATTCGGCATACCGGTCGTCACGGACATCCATGAGACGCAGGAGGCGGAACAGGTCGCCCCGTATGTGGACATGCTGCAAATCCCCGCATTCCTGTGCCGCCAGACGGATTTGCTGGTAGCGGCCGCACGGACGGGCAAGATGGTCAATATCAAGAAGGGGCAGTTCCTGGCGCCCGAAGCAATGCGGTTTGCCGCACAGAAGGTGGCAGACGCCGGCAATACCGCCATCCTGCTGACCGAACGGGGCACCACCTTCGGCTATACGGATCTGGTCGTGGATTTCCGCGGCATTCCGCTGATGCAGCAGACCGGTTTCCCGGTGGTCACGGACGTCACACACTCGCTCCAGCAGCCCAACCAGACTTCCGGCGTCAGCGGCGGTCTGCCCTCGCTGATCGAGACCGTTGCACGGGCGGCCGTTGCCGTCGGAACGGACGGGCTGTTTATCGAAACGCATCCCGAACCGTCGCAGGCCAAGTCCGACGGCGCCAATATGCTGCCTCTCCACCTGCTGGAAAACCTGTTACAGAGACTGGTACGTATCCGGGAAGCGATTCGTACGGCAACCTTCTGACGCCGAACGCATCGGTAACAGCACGAAAATTTCAACAGGCAGGAAATCTCTACATCGGGACATCGATTAGCAGGATGCGTGCATTATCAGACCCGGCCGTAATCCTGACCGAAGCGGTATCCCGCACGCCGAACCCGTCGCGGCGCGACAGCGCCTGACCTTCGACGTCCCATTCGCCATCAATGACCATAACGAAAAGCCCGTTCCCTTCCCGTTTGAGCGCATAATTAAAGGTATGTCCCCCGTCGAACGTGCCGATATGGAACCAGGCGTCCTGATAAATCCAGAGTCCGTCGTCCGCCGGGCCGGGTGATACAACTTGAATCAATTGATTTTTGACGCTGAAATCAAACCTGCGCTGGTCGTAACGCGGCTTGACCTGCTTCCGGTTGGGAAAAACCCAAATCTGAAAGAAATTAAGATCTTCCGTCGCGCTGGCATTGAACTCGCTGTGTGTGATGCCCGTACCGGCGCTCATTACCTGCACCTCGCCGTGGTGAATCACGCTGCCGTTGCCCATGCTGTCGCGGTGCTGGAGGTCGCCGTACAGCGGGATGGAAATGATTTCCATGTTCTCGTGCGGATGCGTTCCAAAGCCTTTTCCGGCCGTGACGATGTCGTCGTTAAGTACCCGCAGCATCCCGAAATGGATGCGTTTGGAGTCGTAATAATCTGCAAAACTGAAGGTATGGTGCGTATCCAGCCATCCGTGGTATGCATGTCCTCTTGTGTTTGCCCTGTACAATACTGTTCTCATAAGCATAAAAATTTTGCCGGTAAAGTTATTGCTTTTTTTTGAGAAATCGGTGCGAACACATCAAAATGAATCGCAAAAAGATAAATCGGTTCTGAAATTTTTTTGCTGTTTTCTTGCGTATATCCATATCTATTTGTAATTTTGGGCGGTTTTTGGTTCCTTTTCTTCGATTGGCTTTGATTCGTCTTCAGATTTTTGTCGGGCGAACGTCGATGATGGAAAGTTTTGTTCAAGTATTCGTCGAACAAACGCCGACGCCGGAAAATTTCACTCAAGTATGAGTTGAATGAATGTCGACAGAAGAAAATTTTGTTCAAGTATAAGTCGAACGAACGCCGATACGGAAAAACTTCATTCAAGTATGAGTCGAATGAATGCTGACGCCGTAAAAATTGGTTCGACCGGTCATTGAACAAAAGAAACGGACTTAAAAGAGCTGTTGAACGGATAAGGAGTTGAAAATAGGTACAGATTTT
>JAISWC010000150.1 GCA_031271245.1 Tannerella sp.
GACCATTATCCGGTCATGGTGCAGAACGATCAGCGCGTTATTCGCCATGATTTCTATTCGAACCTCGAAGTGATTTCCGCCGAAGCGCGGAAATCGGGTAAACCAATGTGGGCATTTGCGCTAAGCATCTCCCATTATAGTTATCCTGTTCCCACCATTTCCGATCTGCGCTTGCAGGTGTACAGCAATCTGGCTTACGGCGCGCAATGTATCCAGTATTTCACCTATTTCCCTGCGTTGGGTTCCGATCTTGGGCCTGTCAATAATCAAGGAAATCCCAATCCGGTATATTATGTGTTGCAGCAAATGAATGAAGAAATCAAGGCGCGGTCAAAGGTTTTCCTGAACGCCAAAGTGCAATGGACGGCGCACACGGGAGAAATACCGGCAGGATGCGTTGAATTGGACAAGTCGCAGCTTCCCGCCGCCATCCATTCGCTCGAAATATCGGATCCGGGCGCATTGGTATCCCTGTTGGAAAAAGGCAATGACAGCTTTTTAGTGATCGTCAACCACGGGCTTGGCTCCAAAATCACGGTGAAGGTAAGCGGCACAAAGGAACTGCGCAGAATCAAGAAAGACGGATCCTCCGTCCCTGTGGATGCAGGCTTGACCCTTGCCCCCGGCGACGCGCTTATTTATTTTTGGAAAAATAAATAAGCGGTATAAAGGATGAAATTAAGTATCGGAATTTTGACGCTCCTGTTTGCGTCGGCAACAGCTGGATGGGGGCAGTCCGTTTCGTTGAACGGAACGTGGGATTTATCTTTCTGGGAACAGCCGGCCGTGCCGGTACGTTCGCCGGAAGCATTGCAGCAAACGGAGCGCCGGACGATTTCGGCGACCGTTCCGGGCAATGTGGAGCTTGATTTGCTGGCCGCCGGGCTGATTCGCGACCCGATGATCGGCAGTAACGTGTGGGAAATGCGACCCTACGAAGGATATCAGTGGTGTTACACCCGTAGCTTCCCGACGCCCGCGCTGGCCGGCGGACAGCGTGCCTGCCTCCGCTTTGGCGGCATCGACTGCCTGGCGGACATCTGGCTGAACGGCGCCAAGGTGGGCGAGGCGGAAAACATGCTGATGGAACATGTCTTTGACGTGACCGCCCTGCTGAAGAGCGACGGCGAAAACACGCTGCAGGTCATCCTCCGTTCGGCGGTGATCGAATCGCAACACTACCTGCTACACGTCTTCAGCGTCAAGGGCAACACGGCCAATCACGAATCGGAAAACATCCGCAAGGCGCCGCACGGCTACGGCTGGGACATCCTGCCCCGTTTAGTAAGCGCCGGACTGTGGCGGGACGTGGAACTGCAAATCGTGGAACCGATACATTTCACCAATGTTTTCTGGATGGTGCACCACATCGATATGGAAAACAATCGGGCTTCCGTGGGAGTCGATTACCAGCTGCACATTCCCTTCCGGGAATTGGACAAACATCAGGCCGTTGTCCGCCTGAAAAGAAACGGCAAGGTGGTGCACGAATCCTCGCAGTTGCTCTACACCCACGTTTACGGTCACAGGTTCGACCTGGAGAATGCCGAGCTGTGGTGGCCGCGCGGCTACGGCGAACCGGCGCTGTATGACGCCGAAGTCGAAATCGTCGATTCCTCCGGACGGGTGCTGGCCGCCGACCGCCGGCGCATCGGCCTGCGGACGGTTGCGCTTGACCTGACCGACGTCACAACCCCCGAACCGCCCGGCGAGTTCTGCTTCCGGGTCAACGGCGAAAAGGTTTTCATCAAAGGCAGCAACTGGGTGCCCGTTGACGCGCTCCACAGCCGCGACGCCGCGCTGCTGAAAAGCGTCCTCGACATGGCCGTCGATCTGAACTGCAACATGCTGCGCTGCTGGGGCGGAAACGTTTATGAAGACCATGCCTTCTTTGACTTCTGCGACGAAAACGGCATCCTCGTGTGGCAGGACTTTGCGATGGGCTGCACCGTATATCCGCAGGATGACGGCTTTGCCGGGAAAATCGAGCGGGAAGTCCGCTCCGTGGTACTGAAGCTTCGCAACCATCCCAGCCTGATTCTCTGGGCAGGCAACAACGAAAACGACGAAGCCATTTCCTGGAGCATGGGCGCCTTCCATCCCGACCCGAACCGCGAACGCATCAGCCGGCGGACGATTCCGGAACTGATGTTTGAACTCGACCCCACGCGACCCTACCTGCCCAGCTCGCCCTATCTCTCGCCCGGATATTATGCCGGCGGACGGGACGCGCACCTGCTACCCGAACGCCATCTCTGGGGGCCGCGCGGATACTACAAGGCGCCTTTCTATACCGAAGTCCGCAATCACTTTGTCAGCGAAATCGGCTACCACGGCTGCCCCAACCGCGAAAGCCTGGAGAAGATGTTCACCAAAGACTGCGTTTATCCCTGGAAAAAGGGCACGTTTGAGTGGAACGACGAATGGCAAACGAAAGCCAGCCGCTATCACCAGCATTCAGAGGCTACGTTGAAGCGAAACGATTTGATGATTAACCAGGTCAGGGAACTGTTTGGCGAATTGCCCGCCGATTTGGACAAATTCATCTTCGCCTCGCAGACGGTGCAGGCCGAAGCGATGAAATACTTCGTAGAGTTTTGGCGGG
>JAISWC010000174.1 GCA_031271245.1 Tannerella sp.
GAAATCTACTCAATTATTTACTTTCAGTATCAAGGCTGTAGAGGGGTATGATTTGAACGGCATACAAATCTCTACCGGTACGGAGGATTACGACAGTCGCCTTTCCATCAAGCGTGTAACGGGTGACAGCCTTGTTGTCTCTCTGGGCGGGATCATCACGCCTCTGGAGTTTCTTATCACAGGTGTTATACGGTTGTCTTCCGGTAATGAAACATTACCCGACGCTTCCGGGGCGTGGGCTTCCGGCGGACAGCTTTACATCCGTACACCGCAGGCGGGAACCGTATACGTATATGCGTTTTCCGGACAGCTGTACAGGGTGGTGCAGGCAGCCGCCGGCGACACGGCCGTTTCCCTGCCCAAAGGCGAATATATCGTAGTTTTGGACGGACATACGTACAAAGTTGCTGTTAGATAATCTACTTATTTAAATGAGGAAAGGAGCGAAGATTGATTTTTTTCGCTCCTTTTTTTGCCTATTACCCGGGCATCCGTCCCGGCCGGGTTCAGCCTGAAACAGCCGGAATGCGGCCGGTGTGTGTCCGTCCGCAACGCTTACACAACTTTTGTTATGGCTATTTTCAAAGAATGAAAAAAAGGGTGTCCGGAAATCGGACACCCTCCCGCCTTGATCAGGCTGTAATAAAAAATGGCTTCATATAGCTTTCATCATCGGTCTTCCGGATATCCGGTATAGCGATAGCCGGTGAGCGTCCAGTGTTCATCCTTGCCCGGGTCAGCCGCGTTGGAGTTGGGCACAAGTTGCCAGCCGTATTCCGGCTCGTCCGGATTGCTCCACTCCTCGGCGGGAAGTGCATAGCTGACGAATTTCACATTGTCCGTGTGCAGCGTAAACTTCAGGTAAATACCGTCCGAAATGTTTCCGCCTACCGTCGTTGCGGATGCGGGCTGGATTTTGCCCTCTTCCAGCGTGATACGGATGTATTCCTGAATGCCGTCGCATGACTGGCCGGCTGCCGCGGCTACCGGAAAATCTCCCGCATTGGCGGCGACAAACTCCACATACGCATCGGCTTCCGCACTGTAAATGGAATATTTGCTTCTCGTATTCTCCGCCGTAGCCGTTCCACTGAAAGCGGCTGCGTTTCCGTTCAACTGAAACCGGCTCTTCAGGGGAAATTTGCCGGACACGTCGTCCAGCCAGATTTCATTGGCTACATTGGCAGCCGTATTGTAGAGATAAATCTCGTTCCCCTTTTCAATAATGGCATTCTTTGACGGTTTTTCCCGGCAAACGGCTGCCACAACATACCTTCCGTCATAATCATACGTCGCGCTGTTCCAGTTTTCCAGTTCATTGTCGCACGACGCGAACGCAAAAACCGTACAGGCGGCTATGCCCGAATATACTATTACTCTTTTCATTTTACTGTCATTTTAACTGTTTCCGTTTATTCTTTTATGAGTATCAAATGGAATACATAACCGGCTTCCCAGGTCAGTTCAATATCAAATACCTGCGTATCCGCATTGTAGGTGCCGGTTACGGAGGTAAACAGGTCGCCCCACGGGGTGACCGAACTTCTCGAGAGCGATACTTCGCCGGCTTTGTTTATCTTGACGGAACCGCCTACTTCATAGGCCGATCCGTAATCGCGCCCGACGCTGTAATAGCCGCCGAAAAAGTCCGAAATAAAATAAGCGCCCGATTCTTCCTGATAAACCAGGAGGGTGGGTTCGCTCGCGTATTCGGACGAAGGCGGACTGTTCCGGTAGCTATCGGCCGACACCCGGTAAAAACCGGTCGGCGTCGCCGGATCAAATACAATCACCGTGCGTTTCGCGACGGTTAAAGCGCCGTCGGCATTGGCGGCCGTATATCTCAGCGTATATCTTCCGATGACGTCCGTATTCAGCGTACCGGAAACAACGACCGCACTCGTGACGTCGGCATCATTCTCGCCCGCCGCCGCGTATCCCGGTTCTTCGTAGGGAGAACCTACTTCCACCAGCACCGTTTCTCCACCGTCAAGCGTGATGCCGTATGGAACGGAGACTTTCGACAGGCCCTCGGTTTCCTTGTCGCAGGAAAAAAGGAGAACCGTACAAATGGCTATCAAACCATATCTATAGACTTTCATATTCTTATACATTTTAAAGATGATAACTGTACCGAATGATTATTTCCCCGCTTTCTGATCCCACCAGACCTTCTGTCCGACATTCGGTTTCTGGGAAGGAGCGTTGTTGTTTCTTGTGATGTAAATCTCGGGGTAAAGCGGAGAGGCCGGCAGATTGCCGTTCAACATCGCTCTGCCATTCACCGAGATGGTCAGCGAACCTACCGGGAAATTGAGGTTGGCATAAGGCCGGTCTGCCCGGATGTCTATTTCGCTTACGGACGGATATTTCGTGCGGTTGCGATCCAGGAATGCCTCGATATGCTGGTAATTGCAGTGGGCTATCCATTTCTGCATCGCTATCTGTTTGATGCATGATTCGACGCTTCCGCCCTGCCATACGGCATAACCGTCTGCTCCGTCTTCGTCTTCTGCGGCTTCAATGATCGCGGTTGAACCGATGCCGTGCTGCTCCAGCGACTCCATGACCGCCTGTTCGTAGTACCACTGGGCATTGTCCATGTCGCCGGCGCGGGCGGCCACTTCCGCCACGGCAAAGAGGACTTCCCAGGGCGAGAGGATGAACAGATCCATGTCTCCGGCAAAGCGTACCGTGCAATAGTTTTCCTTGTCGTCGGCCGTTCCGTCTTCATCGGAATCGGCTTTCGAGTCGAAATCGCCGAAAAAGGCGCCTTCGTTTCCCGAAAACAGGGTGGCCAGACGGGGATCGGCGTTCACCTTCAGGTAATCGACAAACGTCTTGCACCCGATGACATTTTGCGAGAGATAATTGGCGCCGCCGGCCTGAAATTCGCGCATCGGATGCCGTTTGCCTTCCATGGTGTCGTCCCAGATGCCGCCCGGTATCCTGGCGCCTCCGTAGCCACCGTAGAGCGTGCTTGCAAAATAGAAGATTTCTTCTTCGTGCGAGAAGACATAGTCATACAGTGCATTGACGTCAAATCCAGGCGCTTCGGACAGGCGCAGCAGCAGTTTCAGTTTCAGCGCATGGGCAAAAAACCACCATCCTTCCATCTCGCCTTCGAAAATATAGTCGTAATGACCGTCAATGAAGGATTCGCTCAGGTCGATGGCCAGCAATTCGTCTACACGCTTCAGCAGGTCGGTGTAAATATCCTGTCCCCTGTCCTGCTTCGGATGGTAAAGTCCTTCGTCTGCACGCAGGGCTTCGGTATAGGGCATGTCGCCCCAGATGTCGGTAATGAGTTGCCAGGTGAAAATCGACAGCGCTTCCGCTATGAAATAATAGCCCTTGTTTTCGTCGCCTTCCGTATCGGTTTTCATTCGTTTGAGGTCGGCCATCGGCTGGCTCATCAAAGACTGGTAGGCCGTGTTGAAATCGGTCGGCAGATACTCGCACAGGTATTTGAACTGCGATGCCGTATAACTCTGTGTCCAGTACTCTACCCAGAAAGCGCCGGAGAAGCCGAAATGCCATCCCATCAGGTTATTGGCAATACCTACTTCCACTGCCGGCAACAGCACCTTGGCATCCGGAATTTCTTCCAGTGCGGTGGGGTCGTGATTGACGTCCAGGTAATCGCTGCATCCTCCGAGAGAAAACAGGAGGGCTGCGGATAATGATATGATAAATACAGTACGTTTCATACGATTATTATATTATTGATTGTTAGAAAGAAAGACTTAATCCGAATACATACGTCCGGTATGGCGGCGTAAGGCCGAATTCTCCGAATTTGGCGGAGATGTCGTTTCCGAAAGTCGTTACTTCCGGGTCGATGTACTGGTTTTCCGCCGGCGTCCACAGCAGGATGTTCGAGGCGGTCAGGGAGAGCCGCAGGCCGGCAATCTTCAGTTTGTTGCAGGTCTTTTGCGGCAACTGGTAAGCCAGACTGACGTTGCGCAGTTTCAGATACGAACGGTCCAGCACCGCAAAATCGGTGTAGTTGAATCCGCCGTTGCTGTAGAAAGTATGCAGGGCTGTCGGGTCTACCGGGACTGTATTTTCGCTGTAGGTTCCGTCGCCGTTGTCGACCACCGAATTGGGTATGATAAACGGATTGCGGTCGTTGTAGGCCGTTTCGGGGCCGCTGCCCACCCAGTGCATGTAGTCTTTGGTGTAGGCGAAGATGTGGCCGCCGTAACGGAAATCAAACGTGCCGGAGAGCGAAAGTCCCTTCCAGGTAAACGTATTCGTCAACCCCATCCGGTATTTTTCGTTGATATCCTTGTCTAAATATTCCTCGTTGGGGGTAGGCTGGGGATTTCCGCGCCCGTCGACCACCGTGCGTTCCACGCCGTCAACAACGACTTTCAGCGCGCGCTGAGACTTGAACTGGCCGATCGGTTTCCCTTCCAGGGCATAAATACCCATATCGCCGTATCCTCCCAGATAAATTTCCTCAGCATTCAGATGTTCCACCATGTTGTTGTTTTTGGTGTAGTTCCAGGCAATATCCCACTGGAAATCTCTAGTTCTCACCGGAACCAACGAAACGGACAGTTCCACGCCACTGTTGCGTACGTCGCCCAGGTTGGCCTCCTGCGCCGTAAAACCCGTTGTCGCATCCAGGGGCAAGATATCAATCAGCCCTTTCGAAAACTTGTTGTAGTACGAGAAATCCAGACCCAGGCGCCGGTCGAAGAAGGATGTTTCCGCTCCGATTTCAAATTCGTCCGTCAACTCCGGTTTCAAATCCGGATTGCCGGCCGTATTGGAAACCGTGTAAGCGTTGATCCCTCCCAGCGGAAAGCTTAAGTCGTCTACACTCGGATAGCCCGGATTCAGCAAGGTGGAAGCGACAAAACGTCCATAGACCCGGTACAGCGTGGCATCCTTTCCGGTACGTCCGTAAGCCAGCCGGACCTTGGCAAAGTCAAGCGGTCCGGTGCTGATGTCCTGCTGCTTCAGGAAGTCGGTGACGAGAAAGCTCAACATGGAAGCCGGATAGAAATAGGAATTATGCTCAACCGGCAGCGTCGAAGACCAGTCGTTGCGCGCCGTCAGCGTGAGGTAAAGATAATCCCTGAATCCGACATCGGCATTGACATAGGCGCCCAGGATGCGGTAGAGGTCAGACTTCTGGCGGGCTACGGAGGGCGTCAGCGAATTGGTGAAATTATAGAACCCGGGCACATCGATCGAGGTGATTTCTCCTTCCATCGCGTTATACGACATTTCGTTTGCATTGACTCCGGCCACCGCGTTAAGCGAAAAATCGGAGAAGCGGTCGCTGTAGCTGGCGAAAAGGTCGTGATTGGTCTGGATGCGTTGCCGTCTGACCTGCGAATAGTTACCCGGATTTTCATTGGACGAACCGTCATTGGGCGAGCCGGGCGTGAAGACGATCGCATCCATGTGCATGTCGGCAATGGAACTTTCAAAGTCGCCTCCGAAACGGTAGGTCAGTTTCAGGTTTTCCAGCAGTTTGTAATCCAACTGCACTTTCCCGAAAAACTTGTATTTGTCCTGCACGGCGTCTTTCAGGTAGAGCATATAGTACGGATTCATCCCGTAGGGCGTGAAATAGTTGTCCGCGTTGTTGAACCTGTTGTTGTAGTCTTTAAAGTCAATAATCGACAGGTCGGTAGCGATTTCGTTCAGCGAGCGGTAAATCGAATTGTCCTGTCCCGTGGGCGACACCTTGTTCTTTTCCACACTGAAATTAAACGACGAACTGAGAATCACTTTTTTGGTTTCGTGCGAAGCGTTCGTGGCAATCGTGTAGCGGTTGTAGGAATCGTCGTCGGTCGGGATAGGACCGTCCAGATAGTTCTGCGACACCGAGACGTGGTAGCGGGTCTGTGCGTTTCCTCCGGAGAGCGAAAGTGCATTGTTGTAACCTGCTCCCAGGTCATAGAAATCGCGGATGCGAGTTTTCAGGTAGACATAGGGTGTCAGTTGCTGG
>JAISWC010000232.1 GCA_031271245.1 Tannerella sp.
CTATTCGCCGGACTACGTCCTGCTGTACAGTTCAAAACGCACAAACGAAGGTGGATATTACCTGATCGACGAGCTGACCTTTTCCTACCCTAAACAGGAAGAGACGCACGTGCGCAGCCTGCGCTACACGCCGGAAAGGATAAAGATAGACACCACGCTGTCTGTCATGTCGGGGTATGCGTTCGACATGCTGGGGACGCTGTTCTTTTTCCGGACACTGGATTGGAAACATCTGAAAACGGGCGACGTGTTTCCCTCGACGGTCGTGACCGGCAAGGATGCGATACAGGTCAGTTACCGCTACACGGGAGATGAGGTGGTGGAAAGGAACGGCATCCGCTACCGGACGCATCATTTTTTCATTGACATATACGACAGCGCCTTTTCGCAGAGTAAAGCTGCCGCCGAGGTGTGGGTGGGAAACGACGGGAATCACCTCCCGCTCAAAGTGCGCTCGAAACTGAAAATCGGCTATGCCGAAATACACTACAAAACTTCCGATCAACTGAAAACACCGTTGAATTGCCGGATGGAAAATTAACCCATAATGATTATATAAAAATTCAATGTTTAGCATAGATAATTTTGACAGGGAAATCGGCGCCGTTATCGTCCGGCGCGGAAAGGATTATTTCGAAAGCGGAGCAGTATCCGCACTCGAGGAAGCGGACAGTGTATGGTCTGCCGAAGTGTCTGGAACAGACGATTACATGGTAGAGGTACGGCTGGATGACCGGGGAACGGTCGCCGGATGGTCGTGCGACTGTCCGTACGACGGTTCCGTTTGCAAGCACGTGGCGGCCGTCTGTTTTGCCATCCGGAAGGAACGGGGACGCGGGGCACACTCTTCCGCAAAAAAGACAGGAGACGGTTTCGCCGCCCTGCTCGACCAAATTACGCGGGACGAATACAAAGCGTTCATCCTCCGTTATGCGGCGGCAGACAAGGATTTCAAAACGAAATTCGAACTGGCTTTCAGCGACAAAAGCGATATGGACGTCGGGAAAAAGTACGGCGAACTGATACGGAAAATCATACGTCGCCACTCCGACCGCGGATTTCTGGACTATCGCGCATCGGCAAGGGTATCAAAAGAGACGGGACAACTAATTCGCGACGGACAGAAAATGACTGTCAACAGGAATTTCTCCGGCGCCGTATCCCTGGCAGAGGCCTGTCTGAAAGAACTGTCGGAGGTTATCGGCGAGAGCGACGATTCCGATGGAGAACTGGGGAGTGTCATGGAAGAAGCAATCGCACTGCTCGATACATGCGCCCGTTCGGACGACGCCGCCGTCGGATTAAAGGAACGGATATATACTTTTCTTGAAGCTGAACTGCAGCAGGACAGATACTTCGATTACGGTGATTTCGGGTATGACATGTTTGCCGTTTTCAGAAATCTTGCCGTACAACTTTCGCACACGGACGAATTTAGCCGGTTCATAAACGGAAAGATGGCGAAGGAGCAGACTGCCGGTTCCTACAGCGACGAATACCGCAGGGAATTTTTCATGAAGCAGCAAATCGATTTCTATCGGGAAACCGGACGGGAGGATGTGGCAGAGAAACTGGAACTGAAGCATCTGGATATTGTGGACATACGGCAGCAAAAAGTACATCAGGCGATAGACCGCCGCGATTTCCGGACAGCCGGACAGCTGATAAACGACGGCATCCGGATTGCCGAAGGCAAAAATCATTCGGGAACGGTAGTGAAATGGCAGAAAGAACTGCTGCGTATCGCCGTGCTGAAAAACGATACGGACAAGATACGACAATGGAGCCGTCATTTTGCCTTCGACCACGGATTCAGTGAGGAATATTACCGGCAATGGAAACAGACTTTCTCCGCTGCCGAATGGCCGGCTGTACTGGAAAAGCTGATTGCCGACAGGATCGCAGCCGTTGACCGGGAGTTCACCAGCCGGAAGACAGCTCTCTTCGCCCATTCGCGCAAGGAATATCATCGCGACCTTGCCCCCGTTTACATCGCGGAACAGATGTGGGACAGGCTCCTGCTCCTGGAGCAGTCCGAATGCAGCCTGGACGAGCTGTTGCGGTATCATTCCCATTTGTCGAAACGTTATCCCGCCGAGATGATGGAAATGTATCTTCCCGCATTGGCAAAACAGGGAGAAAAGGTGAGCGACCGAAGATCGTATGCCGACCTTGCCGACTGTATGCAAAAGGTGATGCGCGACATTCCCGAAGGGAAAAACCGGATAAAAGAACTTGCCCGCACCCTGATTGCGAAAAATCCCCGGCGACCGGCCATGATTGATGAACTCAAGCAGGTACTGACGATATGATATCCGCGTAAATCATAATGGACAATTTGGGATAAATTACTACTTTTCATAGAACAGGGAACCAATCGGCGACAACGGAAAGAAGGTGGTGGAAGAAAACGAAGCATCACATCTTCAATTACACAACATCTGTTAAGTATCGAACCCTTTTTCTTTCGAGCGCAAAGATACGAGGGTAGGGAGGGGGAAAGACATCGCGGGCTACTAAGGGAACTTGCCGAAAATAAGGGTTTTCTAATATCCATCCTGTTTTGCGACAAGTTGAAATGATCCCTATTTGTTTCTCGGATGATGCAGGATGATTTCCTTCCGCAGGGTTTCGCGGTCGATATGCGTATAGAGTTCCGTTGTGGTAATGTGTTCATGTCCGAGCATCATTTGGATGGCGCGCAGGTTGGCGCCGCCTTCGAGCAGGTGAGTGGCAAATGAATGGCGGAAGGTGTGCGGACTGATACTCTTGTGAATCCCGGCAAGTTCGGCGTGCGTTTTGATGATATGGAACACCATGACCCGCGTCAGTCCCCTGCCCCGCCGGTTGAGAAAAAGCCTGCCTTCAAAACCTTTCTGTACGTCAATATGATCGCGGTCGTGCAGATAATTCCCGATCTCCCGGAGCGCCGTCTGCGAAACCGGTACCAGTCGCTGTTTGTTCCCCTTGCCGGTGATACGGATAAATTCTTCCTCAAAATAAACGTCCGAATAAGCGAGGCTTATCAGTTCGGAGACACGCAGTCCGCAACTGTACAGCACCTCCAGCATGGCGCGGTTGCGCTGTCCGGTTTCGGTAGACAGGTCAATGGAATCCAGTATCCGGTTGATTTCATCCAGCGTCAGTACTTCCGGCAGTTTCATCCCGATTTTGGGTGTTTCCAGCAGTTCCGTCGGGTCGCTGTCCACGTAATTTTCCCGCGTCAGAAACCGGAAAAACGACTTGACGCCCGAAATGATGCGCGCCTGCGAACGGGACGATATGCCGAGGTCTGCCAGTTGCGCCACAAACTGTTGCAAATCGGCATAGCGAATCCGGCGAATATCCGTTTCCTCTTTGTTTACGAAGCGGAACAGTTTCTCCAAATCATCGAAATAAGCCTCCACGGTGTTGGCCGACAGACCTTTTTCCAAACGAAGGTACATTTCGTACTTCTCCACAAATTCCTTTCCTGTTTTCTCCATCCTGACACAGACTGTACAAAAAAATCACTACTTTTGCGCAGCAATTCGGGAATATTTCCCTGTCCCACAATCAGGGGGCAAAAGTAACAATAAAGATACAAATGCAATGAAGAAAATTCAAATAATCAACGGGCCTAACCTGAATCTCCTGGGAACCAGAGAGCCGTCCATCTATGGAACGGTGACGTTCGACGCCTGGCTGGAGACGCTGAAGGCCGCCTATCCGCAGTGTGAAATAGCCTGTTTCCAAAGCAATCTGGAGGGTGAACTGATCAACAGGATTCACGAGACGGGATTTTCGTTCGACGGCATCATCCTGAACGCCGGTGCCTACACGCACACGTCCGTCGCGCTGCACGACGCCATCAAGGCCGTACCGGTGCCGGTGGTGGAAGTGCATCTTTCGAACGTACATGCCCGGGAACCCTTCCGGCATCATTCGTTCCTCTCGGCTGCCTGCAAAGGCGTGATTGCCGGTTTCGGCATGGACTCCTACCGTCTGGCGCTGGAAGCGCTGCTGGCCGGATAGCCGGCTCCTGTTCCGGGAAACTTTTTCAATTCATTCTCAATTCTCAATTTTTATGTTGAAACATACGAAAATTATTGCCACCATTTCCGACCTGCGCTGTGAGGTCGAATTTATCCGGTCGCTATACAGGGCGGGAATGAACGTGGTGCGGTTAAACACGGCTCACATGTCGCAGGAAGGCATGAGTCGGGTCGTGAACCATACCCGTGCGGTATCCGGACGGATTGGCATCCTGATTGACACCAAAGGCCCCGAAATACGTACGACTCCGGTCGATGCACCCGTCGCTTTCAAGACCGGGGAACGGGTGAAGATCGCGGGAAATCCGGAAGAAAAGACGACGCACGACTGCATTCACGTCTCCTACCAAACCATTGCCGACGACCTGAACACGGGTAACGACCTCATGATCGACGACGGCGACCTGGAACTGAAAGTCGTGGAAAAACAGCCCGGATACCTGGTCTGTGAAGTCCTGAACGACGCCGTGCTGGGCAGCCGCAAAAGCGTGAACGTCCCCG
>JAISWC010000241.1 GCA_031271245.1 Tannerella sp.
GACCACCTGGCGCAACACCACGCCTTTCCCGCGTCCGTACTATCACTGGATGAACGCCGGCTATCCCGCTGCCGATGACTTGATTTTCACTTTCCCCGGACAGTATTACATCGGTCACGGCGGCGACGTACACTCCTGGCCCCTCGACGAAGAAGGAAGGGATTTGTCGCGCTATGCCGCGAATGCCTTCGGGGGCGCCAAGTCGATGCACGTGGCAGGCAATTACAACGGTTTCTACGGCGCATATTACGAAAACGACCGCTTCGGCTCGGTACACTACTCGGCGTTCAACGACAAGCTCGGAATGAAAATCTTTCTGTGGGGACTGTCGCGATCGGGAATGATCTGGGAAGACCTGCTGACCGATACCGACGGACAATACGTTGAACTGCAGTCGGGACGGCTCTACAACCAGGCAGTCACGGAAAGCGGATACACGCCTTTCAGGCAATACGCCTTCGCACCCTGCGCCACCGACACCTGGACGGAATACTGGTATCCGGTGAAGGAAACCGGCGGAATAGTGAAGGCCAACGAGGTCGGCGCGCTCAACGTCGTCAGGACGGGCGACAAGGTAACGCTGAGTCTCTCGCCCGTGCAGCGCATCGACGACCGGTTGACGGTATATGCCGGCGAGAACAGAATTTTCGACGAACGGCTGTCGCTTGACGTTTTGCAGACCTGGCAGGCAACGGTCGCTCTGAACGGCGCGAACGCTCCGCTGAAAGTCGTGCTGGGCGACGAACGGCTGGTGTACTCCGAAAATCCTGCCGACAATCATCTTGCACGTCCCGTGACTTCGCCCGCCAATATCGATTATCAATCTGCTTACGGTCTTTACCTGCAGGGAGAACTGGCATTGAACGAAAACCGCTACGACGACGCCATCCAACTGCTGAAACAGTCGCTGGCCATCGAACCGTACGCCCCGCACGCCCTCCGCAACCTCGGCTTCATCTACTGCTGGCGCGGACGCTTTGCCGAGGCCGATTCCTGCGCCCGCGCCATCCTGTCGGTCGACACGTACAATCCCGACGGCAATTTCCTGTACGGACTGGTCAACAGCCGGATCGGAAAGACCGTCGACGCTGTCGACGGCTTCAAGGTGGCGGCGCTGTCGCCAGCCCTGCGTCCGGCGTCATACGTCTGTCTGGCCAAAGAATCGGCAAGGAACCGGCAGTGGACACAGGCGCTTCAATACGCGGAACAGGGCGCAGCCTCCGGAGCAAACGTGGGTGAAGCCCGACAGCTGCAAACCGTCGCTCTCCGCAAATCCGGCAAAGTCAAAGACGCCAGCCGGCTCATCACCCTTATCGAACGCGACGAGCCGCTGAACCACTACGCCCGTTTCGAAAAATACCTGCTCACGGATTCGGAAAACGACCGGAAAGAGTTTTTGAAATACATCCGCTGCGAACTGCCTCACGAAACGTTCATGGAGATGGCGGGATGGTATGAAAGCCTGAACTGTATCGACGAAGCGCTGAAACTGTACGCGCTTGCGCCCGAGTATCCGGTAGCGCTGTACCGCAGCGCCTATCTGCTGTTCCGGCAGGGCGACGACGGCTACCGTGCTCTTTTGCAGCAGGCGGAATCGCTGCCGGTGGGAATGGTCTTTCCGTTCCGTACCGAGACGGTCCCGGCGCTCGAATGGGCTGTCGAAACGTCCGGCAAGTGGGTGAACAAATATTACCTGGCCGTGCTGTACGACTTCCTTGGCGAGGACGAAAAAGCGGCGGCGCTGTGGAATCAGTGCGCCGACACGCCCGGCGATGCGGTCTTCTATCAGGCTCGCGCGCAATTCCGTACGGGAGAGGAAAAATTGAAGGATCTGCTCCGCGCCGAAAGTCTGGAGAAGTCGTGGCGGACGGGACTGGCTTTGATACGTTATTACCAGGAATCGGAACAGTATGACGCGATGTACGGAAAGACGGCGGAATACACTGCGGCGTTTCCCGGCAACGACATGATCGGTTTGAAATATGCAGCGGCCATGCTCCTGCAAAAAAAATACCGCGAATGTGCCATTTACCTCAACAGCCTGAACGTGTTGCCCAATGAAGGCGCTTACGAAGGACGCACGGTCTACCGGAAAGCCTGGCTTTTCTGCGCCCTTGAAAACGTGCAGGCCGGCAAATACCGGGATGCGCTGTCGGACGTCGAACAGTCGAAACGCTGGCCCGAACATCTCGGCGTCGGCAAACCCTACGACGAGGATATCGACCTGAGCGTCGAAAACTATATCACCGACTATTGCAACGTCAAACTGAACGGAGGCAAACCGCCGCAGTTCGTCGCAACAAAAACTTCGGCTTCCGACGAAATGGCGAAAGAAGCAATACGGATATTACATTAAACAGATAACTCAAACATATCAAAAAAAAGAATCATGAAGAAGATTTGGATGATCACAATGACGGCATGTATGATGCTGTGGTCGTGCGGAAACGGAGAAGAAACACTGATTTCCGGATTGAAGAAAGCCGGTTTCGTATCGGAAGTAGCCGGCAAACCGACGGCTTTGTATGTCTTGAAGAACGCGAAAGGCATGGAAGTCTGCATCACGAACTACGGCGGACGGGTAGTTTCCGTCATGGTGCCGGACAGGAACGGGAAGATGACGGATGTCGTGCTGGGGTATGACAACATCGCGGACTATGTGGCTTCGGACGGAAATTTCGGTGCACTGATCGGACGCTACGGCAACCGGATTGCCCGGGGACTGTTCGTCCTGGACGAAAAGGAATACCGTTTGCCGCAGAACAACAACGGGAACTGTCTGCACGGCGGGCCGCAGGGATTCCATGTCCAGGTATGGGATGCGGTGCAGTCCGACGGCAGCACGCTGGAACTGAGCTATCTCTCGCGGGACGGCGAAGCCGGATTCCCGGGCAACCTGCACGTAAAGGTCACTTATACCGTGACCGACGACAACGCGCTCGACATCCGTTATGAAGCGACCACCGACCGCCCGACGGTGGTCAACCTGACCAATCACAGTTATTTCAACCTCTCGGGCGTAGCCGGTTCCCAAATAACCGACCACCTGGTCCGAATCAACGCCGACCGCTATACGGAAGCAGACAGCCAGCTTATCCCGACCTCGGCGCTGCCTCCGGTCGAGGGCACGCCGCTGGACTTGCGCACGCCGGTTCGCCTGAGCAAAGGAATCGACAGCCCGTTCGAGCAAATCCGGCTGGGCAAGGGTTTTGACCACAACTGGGTATTAAATACGGGCGGAGATGTCACGCAGCCGGCAGCCACGGTCGTGCATCCGGTCAGCGGCATTGTCATGAACGTGTTCACCAACGAGCCGGGCATCCAGTTCTATACCGGAAACGCGATGAGCGGAACGGACAAAGGCAAATTCGGCGTCCTCTATCCGCACCGCGGAGCGCTCTGCCTCGAAACGCAGCACTATCCGGACAGCCCGAACCAGCCCGCTTTCCCGACGACTGTACTCCGTCCGGGCGAAAATTACCTGAGCCGGTGCATCTACCGTTTTTCCGTTCAGTAGCAAACGGTTTGCGTATACATTATAAATAAGATGCACCATGAAGCGAATGATTTTTATCTGTCTTTTGCTGGCCGGCGGTGCGATGGCCGCCGGCGCCCAGCAAGTGATAAAGTTGTGGCCGGGAAACCCGCCAACCGGCAATGAAATTACGGCAGCGGAAAACAAAGACGCGAATCACTGGATTACCCATGTTTCTTCGCCCGAACTGACCATCTACCTGCCTGAAAAGGGAAAAAGGAACGGAAAAGCGGTGATTGTCTGTCCGGGCGGCGGATATGCCGGTCTGGCGTCGCACCACGAAGGCACACTCGTAGCCCAATGGCTCGCCGGTCGGGGGATCGCCGCCTTCCTATTGAAATACCGGATGCCGAACGGACATAAGGAGGTGCCACTGGAGGATGCGCAGCAAGCCATCCGTCACGTGCGCAGCCATGCCGCGGAATGGCAAGTTCGGCCGGACAAAATCGGCATTGCCGGCTTCTCGGCCGGCGGCCACCTGGCATCCACCGCGTCGACGCATTTCTCGGTTGTCGACGGCGTCAGTTCCCGTCCCGACTTTACCGTTCTTTTTTACCCGGTCATCACGATGGACCTGACGACGCACGCCGGTTCGCGGCAGAACCTGCTGGGCGATCAGCCTTCACCGGCCGATCTGTATACGTTCTCGAACGAAAAACAGGTGAATGTCAACACGCCTCCGGCCATTATCCTGCTGAGCGACGACGACACAGGCGTATTGCCGGAAAACAGCATCCTGTATTACCGGGCGCTGAAAGCAAACGGCATCAGGGCGACGCTGTACATTTTCCCTGTCGGCGGACATGGCTGGGGATGGAACGAAAATTTCGCCTACCACCGGCAGTTC
>JAISWC010000248.1 GCA_031271245.1 Tannerella sp.
TCCGGACGCCTCCCTATGACCGGCGACAGGATGATTTCAACGTCCGCGCGGTGTATCTCCCTTCCGAAGAATCCGGCGCTGACCTTTCCGGCGAGGGCGTCTACCGGCATACGGCACTCAATGCCGGCTTCTACACATTCGGCATCGACCGCTACCTGACCACGCGCGACATGAAATCCATCCGCAACGCCGTCTGGAACGTCCCCTGCGACGCGATTTTCATCCTCGTCAACTCCGGCATCTACGGCGGCGGTGGGATGTATAACTTCTACGCCATCGGCACGGCGGACAACGAACGTACCATCCGCGTTTTCGTTCATGAACTGGGACACAGTTTCGCCGGACTGGCCGACGAATATTTCCAGTCGTCCGTGGCATACAACGATTTCTACAGCCTGGACGTGGAACCCTGGGAACCCAATATCACAACGCTGGTCGATTTCGACGGCAAATGGAAAGACCTGCTTCCGACCGGCACGCCCGTCCCCACACCGCCGGAGGCGCCTTATGCAGACCGGGTCGGCGTGTTTGAGGGCGCCGGTTACGTGGCAAAAGGCATCTACCGCCCGATGGACCACTGTACGATGCGCGACATGGCGGGCTTCTGTCCCATATGTCAGCGCGCCATTCTGAAAATGATTGATTTCATGACGGATAAACCGGGGACGGATGTACCAGATTGAAGTAAAAAACGTATTCAAGTCGTTCAGGGATGTGCAGGCCGTGCGCGGCATCTCGCTGGCCATCCGGCCGGGCGAGTTCGCGGCGCTGCTGGGGCCTAACGGCGCCGGCAAGACAACGACGGTCGAAATGATGGAAGGGCTGCGGAAACCCGACCGCGGCGAAATCCTGATTCAGGGAAAAACCTGGCAAAAACAGGAACGGGAACTGCGCCGAATTATCGGCCTGTCGCTGCAGGAGACACGTTTCACCGAAAAACTGACCGTCCGCGAGACCCTGTGTCTTTTCGCCAGTTTCTTTCGGCTGGGAGACGAACGGGTGAGCGAAGTCATCGCGCTGACCGGCCTGGGCGAAAAGCAGAAAGCCATGACCGGCACGCTCTCGGGTGGCCAGCGTCAGCGGCTGGCGCTGGCGGTGGCGCTGCTGAACACGCCGCAGATTCTTTTCCTCGACGAACCGACTACCGGCCTGGATCCTCATTCGCGGCTCGACCTGTGGAACATCCTCAAGGCCCTGAAAGACGGAGGCAAAACGACGCTGATCCTGACAACGCACTACATGGAAGAAGCCGAATCGCTCTGCGACCGTATCATCATCATTGATGAAGGGAAAATCCTGCGCGAAGGACGTCTGGAAGACTTGCTGGACGAACGCTCCCGCAACCTGGAGGAGTTGTTTATCCACCTGACGGGAAAGGCGCTGGACGATGCGAACACACCAATCAACCTGTAACGGATATGCATATGACCTCCATAAGGAATCATCCGCTGTATCAGCTCACGTGGACGCAGTTTCTGGAAACTGTCCGCGAACCGGAGGTGCTGTTCTGGGGGATGCTGTTCCCGGTGCTGATTTCCATCGGACTGGGACTGGCTTTCACGCAGACGTCCGAATCAAAGTATCAGGTGATGACGGTCGGCGCGAATCATCCGGAACTGGACGCACTGCTCCGGCAGTATGGCGAGCCGGGCGCGTACCACGGTCGGGACGCCATCCTGTGGAAAGTGACCGATGCAACGCTTGGGAATACGGAATTTAACTTTGTCCGCAGCGACTGGCCGGCGGCCATCATCGCGCTGAAACGGGGCGAGGCCGATGTGATTGTTTCCGGTTCGCCGGAGGGATTGCGCTATCATTTCGACCCGCACAACTCGCAGGCGCAACTGGTATACATGAAACTGTCCGCCCTGATACAGTCGCCCGCCGCGGCGACGGACACCGGACAAACGTCCGTCGAGCCGCTGACTCTGAAAGGGGTGCGCTACATCGACTTCCTGATTCCGGGACTGATCACGTTCGGGATGATGGGTTCCATCATGTGGGGAATCAGTTACACGATCATCGAACGCCGGTCGCAAAAACTGCTGCGGCGGATGGTGGCCACGCCGATGAAAAAATCGAACTTCCTGATGGCGCTGATGTTTGTCCGCATCCTGATGAACCTCGTCGAAGCGTCGATTATCTTCTTTTTCGCCTGGCTGATTTTTGATATCCGGATTCAGGGGAATGTAGCCGCCCTGCTGGCGCTGTTTCTTTCGGGCAACGTGGCCTTCACCGGCCTCGCCATACTGGTTTCGAGCCGCACGTCCAGGACCGAAGTCGGCACGGGATGGATCAATGCCGTGCAGATGCCCATGACGCTGCTCTCGGGCATCTTTTTCAGTTACCACAACTTTCCCGAATGGAGTCTGGGCGTCATCCGACTGCTGCCCCTGACCGCCGTCACGGACGGCATCCGCAGCATCTTCAACGAAGGCGCCGGATGGTTGGAAATCCTTACGCCAACTATCGCGCTTTTGGCTTTCGGCCTGGTCTGCTTCATCGCCGGAATGCGCCGGTTCAGGTGGTATTAACCGAATCGCACGGTCCTCCGGTTGTTGTTGACTGAGAAGCTCCTGTGAAAAGGGGCCGGGGGAGAGGCAGCATATTCCATTGCATCTCTGCCGCCAAAACAGTTTCATTTTCCAGTCTCCATTCAACTGAGAAAAAAATTCTGCCTTATGCAGAATTTTTTCTCAGTTTGGTGCGGAGTTCGCAAAAAAGTATTACATTTGCCGCCGTAATTAAATATAAGGGAAGAAAACGATGAAACCGTTCTTTTTTACATACTTCTATTTTTACTTTTACTTTAGCAAGGTGAAGGCAGGTATTTGTATGTAAGAAACGGACTTGAAAAAGTCGAACGGTCAATCAAAAAAACAGAAAATCCTGCCGAAATCAACGGCAGGATTTTTTTTTGAAGGAACATAAACAGAATAAAGGAAGAAAAGATGAAGAAAAAAGTAGCCATCCAGGGGATTATCGGTTCGTATCACGACCTGGCCGCCCGCCGGTATTACGAAGGGGAAGAGATTGAAATCGCGCCCTGCAACACGTTTCGGGACGTTGTGCGGTATGTGCGCAACGATTCGTCCGCGGTGGGGCTGATGGCCATCGAGAACACCATTGCGGGCAGCCTGCTGCAGAACCACGAGCTGATACGCGAAAGCGGGTGCTCCATTGTGGGAGAGTACAAGCTGCGTATTTCGCATACGCTTTCCGCCCTGCCGGGTACGGTGTTGCAGGAAGTGGTGGAAGTCGATTCGCATCCGATTGCCCTGATGCAGTGCGGCGACTATCTGGACACGCTGCCGCACGTGCGGCTGGTGGAAATGGAAGATACGGCCGTGAGCGCCCGCCGGATTGCCGAACAGCGACTCAGGGGCCATGCCGCGATTTGCAGCCGTCAGGCGGCCGAAATCTACGGCCTGGAAACGCTGGCCGAAGGCATCGAAACCAACAAACGCAACTATACCCGTTTCCTGGTCGTCGCCGACCGCTGGAAGGCGGAAGAACTGCTGGAAGGAACGCAGAAAAACAAGGCCTCGCTCGTCTTTGCCCTGCCCCATACGTCCGGCAGTCTGTCCAGGGCGCTGACCATCCTGTCGTTCTACGACATGAACCTGACCAAAATACAGTCGCTTCCCATCGTCGGACGCGAATGGGAATACCTGTTCTACATCAACCTGACGTATACCGACTACCTGCGTTACCGGCAGGCGCTGGATGCGATTCTTCCGCTGACAAAGGACCTGAGAATTTTAGGAGAATATGAAGAAGGAAAACAAAGTGTGTGACATCCGTCCGGCCGGGCGGCTGGCGACGGTGAGCGAATACTATTTCTCGAAAAAGCTCCGGGAAGTGGCGGAGATGAACGCCGCCGGGAAAAACGTGATTAACCTGGGCGTAGGCAGTCCCGACCTGCCGCCCTCGCGCGAGGCGATTGACGTGTTTTGCCGCGAGGCGAGGAAGGAGAATGTACACGGCTATCAGCCATACACGGGTTTGCCGGCGCTGCGCGAAGGCTTTGCCGCGTGGTACCGCACATGGTACGGCGTGACGCTGGATCCGAAAACGGAGATACAGCCGCTCATCGGTTCCAAGGAAGGGATCCTGCATGTTTCGCTGGCCTTCCTGAATCCGGGCGACGGCGTGCTGCTGCCCGACCCGGGCTATCCGACCTATCATTCCGTAAGCGCGCTGGTGGGCGCCCGTCCGGTATTCTACACGCTGGAGGAGGCGAACGGATGGCAGCCGGACTTCGACGCGCTGGAACGGACCGACCTGCGCGGCGTCAAACTGATGTGGACGAATTACCCCCACATGCCGACCGGCGCCCCCGCAAGCGAGGAACTGTTTGAACGGCTGGTGGATTTCGGGCGTCGCCACGGCATCGTGATCTGTCACGACAATCCCTACAGTTTCATCCTGAACGACCGGCCGCTGAGCATACTGAGCGTGCCGAACGCCAGGGAGATTTGCATCGAACTCAACTCCATGAGCAAGGCGCACAACATGCCCGGATGGAGGATGGCGATGCTGGCGTCGAACGGGCGCTTCGTGCAGTGGGTGTTGAAAGTAAAGAGCAATGTCGACTCGGGACAGTTTGCCCCGATGCAGTCGGCGGTCGTCGAAGCCCTGAAGGCGCCGCGAGAATGGTATGAC
>JAISWC010000255.1 GCA_031271245.1 Tannerella sp.
AGCCCATGTAAGAGTCGGCGCGATAATTGTCGAAATAGGCAAAAATGCCCGGTTCCACTTCCAGCTGGATATTGCGGGCATATTCCACTTTTTTATTCTTGAAGTAAGTGTTTTGGAACTCGATGCGCGTTTCGTTGGCCGGGGGGATGATGTAGGCGTTCAGGAGATAACTGCCGAGTGCAATGATGGCCGCGGAGATCAGGTAGGGACGCAGCAGGCGGTTGAAACTGACGCCGCTGGAAAGCAGTGCGATGATCTCGGACCTGTCGGCCAGTTTGGATGTAAAGTAGATAACGGAAACAAAGGTGAACAGCGGGCTGAAGAGGCCGACGAAATAAGGGATGAAGTTGAGATAGTAGTCTGCGACGATGGCATGAAGCGACACTTCCGGTTTCAGGAAATTGTCGAGCCGTTCGTTGACGTCGAACACGACCGTGATGGCAATGATCAGGAGGAGAGAGAACACATACGTCCCGAGGAACTGCCTGATAATGTAGCGGTCGATGCGCCGGAGCGTCCAACTGTTCCGTTTCATACGCGCTGCGATAACCGGTTGATCATTCCGTTTTTCCATCCGGTGAAATCGCCGGCGGCAATATGGGTGCGCGCCTCTTCGAGCAGCCGGTGATAGAAGGCAAGGTTGTGGATGGAGGCGATTTGCAGGCCTAAAATCTCGTTGCATCTGATCAGGTGATGCAGGTAGGCGCGGCTGTAGGCCGTATCGACGAACGAATATCCGTCCGGGTCGACCGGCGAAAAGTCGTCCGCCCACTGGCGGTTGCGCATGTTCACCGTGCCTAAGCGGGTGAAGAGCTGTCCGTTGCGACCGTTGCGCGTGGGCATGATACAGTCGAACATGTCCACGCCGAGGGCCACGGCCTCGAGCAGGTTGACCGGCGTACCTACACCCATCAGGTAGCGCGGTTTGTCCTTCGGCAATATCCCATTGACGATTTCGATCATTTCGTACATCGTTTCCGTCGGTTCGCCGACCGCCAAGCCGCCGATCGCATTTCCGTCGGCCTCTTTTTCCGCCACGTATTCGGCCGAGCGAATCCGCAAGTCCGGATAGACGCATCCCTGCACAATCGGAAAGAGCGACTGTTCGTGGCCGTAACGGGGCGCCGTCGCGTCAAACCGGCGGATGCAGCGGTCCAGCCACCGTTCGGTCAGTTGCAGCGACTGCTTTGCATACGCATAATCCGCGTCGCCCGGACAGCATTCGTCGAAGGCCATAAGGATGTCGGCGCCGATGCTGCGCTGAATGTCCATCACCTTTTCGGGCGAAAAAAAATGTTTGCTACCGTCGATATGCGAGCGAAATTCCGCCCCCTCCTCGCTCAGTTTCCGGTTTTCGGCCAGCGAAAACACCTGAAAGCCGCCGCTGTCGGTCAGGATTGGCCTCTGCCAGCCGGAGAAGCCGTGCAGTCCGTTGGCCTTTTCAAGAATGTCCGTTCCGGGACGGAGATAGAGATGATACGTGTTGCCAAGAATGATTTGCGCACGCACATCGTCCGTCAGTTCGCGCCGGTGAACAGCTTTCACCGTACCCTGCGTACCGACGGGCATAAAGACCGGCGTCTCGACGGCGCCGTGTCCGGTCGTCATCCGTCCCGTCCGGGCCTGAGACCGGTTATCCGTATGTAAAATTTCAAATTTCACCCTGCCAAGTTTGCTGCAAAGATACGACAGGAATATGAAACGGACAACTCAAAAAGAGTGCACGGTGCACGGATGTATCGGCGGCTGCGCTGCCGTTTCATCACCCGTTTTTCATCACCCATTCCGGCGTTCGTAAAAAAAAATCGCGAAAATTTGTGTTGTTCACATGCGGTTTTGAATTTTTATTGCTACTTTTGGCGGCATAAATCTTTCAAAATGGCAACCGGAACAATAGAAATGCTTGACAAAAGAATGCTTTTAATGCGGAAACAAACCGCCTCTCAAATCATTAAACAATTTTTAATAATCGAGGGAGGGTTGCAATTACCTATATTTCAGTAATTTATTGGAGAATCCATCTTTCTTTCCACACTTTGTGCGGGAAGGATGCTTCCCTGTTTTGCCCTTTCCGCGAAAGGTGCGGTTCCCGCTGCACAGGCCGGTATCCTGCCGCTTCCTTCCGATGCAAATCCATATATGCCTCTCCGCATCTTCGAGAAATCTGCGGGACGTTTGCCGCAGCGGTCGATTTCGTCCAGGGACATTTGGGACTTTTGAGACAGAAGGGACATTGGTCGCAAAAGTCCCCAAAGTCCCCAATGTCCCCAAAGTCCCCAAAGCATTTTAATGATTAATGATCGGGGACAGCCTGTTGCTGTAACAGGCTGTTTGAAAAAGGGGCGGGTTGCGAAGTTCGCTCTTTTTTTGAGTACACGGTGCACCCTTTCCTTACGAACGGCTACAGCGTTTCCTGTGCATTTCGTATCGTTGTCCGGCCGATGATCCGGTCGTATCGCGCCCCCATCGGACGGTAATAGACCGTAATCGCATATTCGTTTTCCGTCTGGAAATAACTTCCTTCCGTCCGCAGCAGTTCACCCCGTGTGGCGCCGTGCGGAAGAAAAACGTACTGATAGTTGTAATATCCCTGCTTCAGCAACAGCGCCTTTTCGTAGCGACCGGTTTCGGCGTTATACTCCATCCGGCTGTTCCCGTCCGTCCGGTTCTGGAGAAAATCGCCGAGCAGGTAAAGGTCGCCATCCGGAAACGGTTTGGAGTCATAGGCGAAATGAACAATGAAGTAATCCGCTTCGACATCCGGATGCTGACAGCCGCTGCACCGGACAAAGAAGCGTCCGTTCTGATCCTGATCATACAGATAAGTCTGGCCGGCGCGGCTCCGGTCAACTGCCACATCGGCGTGATAATAGGGGTCGAAATACCGGATGCGCTCGATGTTCAGTCCGTTGTAGCGGTGGGTCAGGAACTCGATCCGGCGGTATTCGTTGCCCGCTTCAAAAATCAGGCCGGGAAGGTGTTCGTAGGTTAGCAGACGGCTGGAGAGGGAAGAGGGTTGCAGGTCGACCGCCTCCAGGTCTGTCCGGCCGTTCTGGTTCACCCGGATTTTCAAGTCCGTCTGGGGATACGCGACCGGCAGGTTTCGGGTATCTATCCGGAAACTCACCTGCTGATACGTTTTGTTGAACCCCGCATCCGTATTGCCGGTCAGGACGGCCTGTATGCCGACCAGGGACTCGCAGACCGAAAAACGCACGGAGAAAACAGTTTTATTCGGCGAATCTTCTTCATACACGAGGAGCGCATAATTCCCCGACACCTTAAAGCGGATGTAGTCGTTGGGCAGGAACAGCCGGAAATGCGTATAGTGCACCGTTGTGTTGAAAGCCTGCGCAAAGTCGTCCACCGTCATTCCCTGGAAGCCGTCCATGTATTCGATAGGCGCAAGCGTCGACTTCTGCCAGTCGGCGTCGCAGTGAATAATGGAACAAGCATACCGCCCCTGCGTGTGATTCAATACATCGAAATCGATCTCAAGCGTCCGGTTGCCGTTCAGTTCGATAAACGGCTCCGAAATCTGTTCGCCGGCCACCGTCACCTCCAGGCTCTTGATTTGAGGGGTATAAATCTCCGTCCGGTAAACGGTCTGGGCGCACACTACCTGCCCGGCCAGCAGACACGCCCACAAACAACTGTATTTCCTGTTCATCACTTTCATTTTTCCGATAAATCATGATACGGCCTGCCATTCCCCGTAACCGGCTATTTTTTCCAGTTTTCCCACCAGACGGTGCAAAAAATACAGGGGTATAAATCCAACTATCCCGAAAGAACAGTCTATCAATCGCCAGTAAAACGGGATATGCCTGATTTCACCGCATATCAGGGCTAAGGGGATAACCCCCGCACAGGCGATCATGCCAAAGTAAACAATCCATTTGTTACGGACAGGCTCCCGGTAGACGCCCACGAAAGCGACCGCAACGAGCAGATGGGCAAATGCCAGCCAGTCTGTACCGTAGGCCAGAAACGGATAGTCGGCATTTGTCCGGACAACACCTTCTCTGACCGTGGCAATCCATGCTTTCATACCGGAATACGTTTCCGGCGGAACATCCGGCAATATGCCCCATACGGAAGACAGTAAGCGTATTTCCGTTTCAAGAGGGAATGTCGTAATTCCCCAGAACAGGAGTGATAGTATATAGAAAACAACGGTCACTCGAACTGTCAACAATAATTTTTCTCCATTCATGAATCCATAAAAATGAAGGGATGGAAAATCACTTCCCCATCCCCGCATCCCAATAAACAATTAAACACATTAAAACAATTAAAACAATTAAAACAATTATCCCTTTGTTTCCGCTGTTTCGGGCGCAGGCACAACCGCTTCCTCATCGGAGGAGGCGGAGGCTGCTGCCGCTTCGGCGGCCTTTCGGGCTGCTTCGGCGGTCAGAGCGGCTTTCTTTTGGGCCACCGCTTCGGCCTTTACCTTGTTAGAGGTCTTTTCTGCGTCCAAACGCGCTTTATTTGCTGTCCTGTCGGCCTCACGATCTTTATCCCTGACGGCCTGTAAAGACTCTTTCTTTGAGGTCAGCCACGCCTGAAACTTCGTTTCGGCGGCGGCTTCGTCAAAGGCGCCCTTCTTTACGCCTTCCAGCAGGTGCTTTTTCAAGCACACGCCTTCGCGCGAAAGAATCGTGCGTACCGTGTCGGTCGGCTGTGCGCCCACCTGTAACCAATACAAAGCCCGCTCGAAATTCAAATCTATTGTAGCAGGATTAGTGTTCGGATTATATGAACCTATCCTTTCAATAAACTTTCCATCCCGTGGAGCCCTGCTGTCCGCGACAACGACCTGGTAAAAGGCGTACCCTTTCCGTCCGTGTCTCTGCAATCTGATTTTTGTTGCCATTTATTTGAATCATTTAAATTTGTATTAGCGGCTACAAAGGTAATGAAAAAACAAAATCCACACCATCGCAAGGCTGATTATTTTTTTATTTTTGCGTCGCCTGCGTTTTTTACGTAGCTTTGCATCGTATATGAGGGAAAGAAATATGGGAAGATTTGTTTTATCCGGAATGCTTTGGACACTCCTGGCTGCGGTCGGGGGAAACGTCCGTGCGCAGACGTATGAAGAGATGATTGAAAAAAGCTATGATTATGTGGACAGGAACGATTTGCCGGCAGCCGAGGAATGCCTGAAGGCGGCCATGCGAATGGAACCGGGCAACCGGAACAATTATGCGCTGCTTACGAACTTAGGCACCGTCCAGCGCCGCCAGGGGAAACTGGATGACGCGCTTGTGTCCTATACGGCCGCCCTGAATCAGCAGCCCAAAAACGAAGTAGTTCTTTCGAACCGCGCCGAGTTGTACACCGAAATGAACGAAACGGAAAAGGCGTTAAGCGACTATGAAGTGTTGCTTTCGGTCAGCCCGCAGAACGAAGACGCCCTGTTTCACCGCGGTCTGCTCCACCTCGGGATGCAAAATCTTATCCTGGCCGAAGCGGATTTCGAGAAAATCCTTGACCTCAACAAAGAAACCGTTCAGGGGCGGCTGGGATATGCGTTGCTGGAGAAAGTCCGGAAGAATTACGACAACTGCGAGGCCATTCTCAATTACCTGATAGGCAAACGTCCCGAATACTGGCGTCTCTACGAGGAGCGCGCCGAACTTTATTTCCTGATAAATAAAAACGGGCGGGCGATGGCCGACCTGAACAAAGTCTTTGCCGAAGAGCCTGATCCGTCCGCCGAGTTGTACGTCCTGCGCGGACGGGTCAAGCTGGCGCAGTATGAAAAGGCTTCGGCGGCGATTGATTTCAGGAAAGCCCTGTCGATGGGCTATGACGCCGAAACCATCGAAAAGTTGCTGAAACAGACGTATTGATATAAAAAAACGGATGATACAATGGATTTTACAATCTTGATGCTGCTGTTGCCGTTCGGTTCGTTCCTCTGGCTCGGGCTGGGCGGACGGCGGATGAAGCCCCGGACGGCCGGCGCCATCGGCACGGCGTCGATCGCGCTGGTGACGGCGCTGGCCTGGACAACGGTCGCGTGTTACTTCGGCGGCGGACGGACGGCAGACGGCACCTTCCCCACGCTTACGCCCTTCAACCTCACCTGGCTACCCTTCAGCGAATCGCTGCACATCGACTTCGGCATCCTGCTCGACCCGATTTCGGTGATGATGCTCGCCGTCATTTCCACCGTCTCGCTGATGGTGCACATCTACTCGCTCGGCTACATGAAGGGCGAACGCGGCTACCGGCGCTATTTCGCCTTCCTGTCGCTCTTCACCCTGTCGATGACGGGACTGGTGGTCGCCACCAATATCTTCCAGATGTACGTGTTCTGGGAACTGGTCGGCGTATCGAGCTACCTGCTGATAGGCTTCTACTACCCCCGTGCGACGGCCGTGGCGGCGGCGAAGAAGGCATTCGTCGTGACCCGCTTTGCCGACCTCGGCTTTCTGATCGGCATCCTGATTTACGGATACGGTACCGGCTCCTTCGCCTTCACACCGCAGACGCAGGCGTTGGCCGCCGCCGGCGCGACGGTACCGCTGGCGCTGGGACTGATGTTTGTCGGCGGCGCCGGCAAGAGCGCCATGTTCCCGCTGCACATTTGGCTGCCCGATGCCATGGAAGGCCCGACGCCCGTCAGCGCGCTGATTCACGCAGCAACGATGGTCGTGGCGGGCGTCTACCTGGTCGCGCGGA
>JAISWC010000014.1 GCA_031271245.1 Tannerella sp.
CGCCCAGCCCGGCCGTGCCTGCTCCAACGACCACGAGGTCGTAAACGCCTCCGTCCGCCGGTTTTTCGGGAAGGCCAAGCAACTTTTTACGGAAGCGGTACATCGCGTCGCCTTCGTTCGGGATGTCGACATCTTTGTCCCGGCTGAAGAGGATGGCGTCGCAACGCCCGGCAAAACCGGTCAGGTCGTGCAGCGTGACGGTGTTTTCACCCGCTCCGAGGTCAATGCTGCCGGCATATTCCCAGTCCCACCGGTCGCCCAGTCCAAGTTCGTTGGGCAGGACAGCGCCGTTGACGGAGAGCGTGAAGCGTCCCGGCTTTTCAGCGGTTTTCCAGAGTGCGCACCAGTTCCAGGTACGTACATATACGTTCCAGACGCCTTTCCGGGGTATTGTCACTTTCGTGGATGCGTCGCTGACGGGCTTCCCCAGACCGTGCGCCAGCAGGAAGGGCGATCCCATCTGATCCATGAACTGCTGGTCGAGTGCCCAGCCACCGCGGTCGGAAAAACTTTCGGCCTCGACCAGTACCATGCTGTTTTTCTGTGAAAATGCTGAAAATAAAGATATACAGCATATCGCCAGGGTTAAAAAAATTCTCTTTTTCATAGGATATAATTGTTTAAGTTGTAAAATAAAAATCGACGTAATCAGATACACCTGCGGCGAGTGAAACGAAGCAGTCCGGTGCGACGCACGGGATGCTTGCAATGCCCTCAACGGAGGTAAAAAACCCATCTAAAAGGCCGGAAATGACGCCGGCCAACTGAATTGAAATTTGGACTGAATTTTTCATATTGTTTATTATTAATAAATTAGTATTTCCGACAATAAGAAATAAAGGCAAAAAATGCCCGTCAGTATTCCAATGATAGCCTTCATCATTCCAGTGACAGCTTTCATCATTCCAATGATGATTTTCATCACCGGAATGTCCTGCACGCTTTTTCGGACAGTTTCCAGTCGGTAACGGCTGCGATCCACCCGAATTTGCGACAATTTAATTTGCCCGGTCATTACAGAAACTGTTTCAGGATATTTATCGTTTCCCGTTGCCGCTGTTTGACGAAAGCCTGCGCCTTCAGCGCTTTTTCTTTTGCCGCCGGCGGGTTTTCGGCAATGGAGAGCACGGTTAGCGCTACACCGGCCGTTTCTTCCGGGATGTCCATGTCAAACAACCAATCGCCCAGGCCGATGTCGCGCCACATGAAGCCTTTGGTGGATTGCTCGTAAAACCGGCAAACTACGGCCGGAACGCCCTGTCCGATGCAGATAATCGGCGAATGCATTTCCAGGCCGAACAGTCCGGCGGAACGCTTGTAAGTACTTACGGCTTCGTCCGTAAGCCAGTAGTGGTCGCGCCATACCACGTGCGCCTTCACGTCGGCGGGCAGATGATCCAGGATAAGCGTCTTACCGAGCGCCACCTGGGTTTCGTCTTCCGGGCAAAGGAGAATTTTCATGCCGGTTTTACGTACAACGGCCGTGATAGCTTCGCGTAAGGGAGCGTTGTCGTGGTCTTTCATCCGGTTGTTGATATCCACGTGTTCCTGTACGTAAGGCCTGTTTTTCCCTTTAGCCAGCCATTCCTCCGTGTAGCGGTAGCGGGGGATGCAGCACATGAAACGGCCTTCCTCCAGCCCGTGTTCCTTCATAAACGACGTTGCGGCATCGTCGTTATGCAAGTCGCAGGCAAAGGCGCCGTCGGGGCCAAATTCCATGACAGGGCAGGAAATGCCATGAGTCCGGGCGAAATCGAGCGAAACGGAATCCCTGAAAAACAGGAATGACGCCCTGTTCAAAAGAGCCGTATCCGTTTCGGAGGCCGTCAGCGGCACGTTCCGGGCAACGTATTTGCCGGGGAAGGTGATGCCATAGACGCCAAAGGGTTTGTCCGTCGTTTCGATCCAACGTGCAATGTTACGGCGTCCGACCAGCGAAGGCCCGGAACCGTGCACCAGCACATCGGATTCAGCAATGGCCGCCTTCACTTCATCCTCGCTTTGCACGACAGGCATTCCGGGAAACCGACGGGCAAGTATTTCCTTCACACCGTTGCCCACGTCATGCGGCCAGAGAATCACTTTCGCGTCGGGTAACAATTGTTCGAAGATAGCCAAAACGCCGGGCGTATGGGCAATATCGCCGATATTGAACGTCTGCCAGGAAGAAACCAGCAGGATGACCGGCCGTTTCTTCCTGCTTGTCAATGATGGAATGTCGGGAAGCAGCCATGTCGCCGCTGCTCCGGCTCCGATTTGTTTGATGAATGTTCTGCGTTGCATGTTTACTATTCTTATTGTAATAAAGATCTCGTTCCCGCAGGGGCGATGGTGTAAAGATAATCGACCGTCTTCCCGAAAGATTCCGAAGGATATTTTTTGGCCGCCCGGCGCATGATGGATAATGCGGAAACATTGGGCTTCGAACCTTCCCGGATTTCCCCGGCTGTCCAGGGCTTTTCGTCGGCCAGGTAAGGTTGAAGGAAACGGAACGCCAACTGCAGCCCCCGGCCGTCGGATGTTTTATAGTTCCAGAGGTCAACGCCCACCTGTTCGGCGCACAGGGCTATGGCCGTAAATCCCTGCATCCCGTAGATCGAATAGTGATACGCCCAGTCGCGTTTCAATTCAGCAGGCAATCCGCCATCGGGGTCGATCTGCTCTTCGATCTGCTTCCGGGCGAGTTCCGCCATGTTTTGGGCATATTGCAGTTCGCCCGTATAGAGGGCGGCCGCCGCCACTTGCGCCGCATACCATGTGCCGTGATTGTTTTTCGCCCGGCCTTCCTTTTTTCCGAAATCACTTTCGAGCAGCCATTTGGTATAACCCGAAAACCATTTTTTCATGCCCTGATCGTCCGCCTCCGTCCAACTGTCCGAAAGCGAGAGCAACCGGATATGGTCGATCAGTTCGACAAGCGTAGAGCCGAAAATAATGCCGATGGCCATTCCGTCGTACACGCCGGGCAGGTAGGAAGCATACTCAAAATGCGGGTTCATCCGCGTGTCGCCGTTGATAAACCAGACCCTGAGCATTTCGGCGGCTTTGGCGGCATACCGTTCGTCGCCGGTATAAAACCATGCCAGCGACAGGGTTTTGATGTTTGCCATGGTGCGGTCGTAACGTTCCAAATCGTATTTTTCGCCGTAAGCGTCGGGATTGATCTTGCAGTCGATCCGGATCCAGGGCAGGCTGTCGGGGGTATCCGGGTTCGGCCAGGAATACTTGCCGATGGCCACAAAATCATGACTGTCGCCCGAAGGCGGTAAGACGCCGTCGGTCACTTTTTCCGGGACGGCGGCGAGGTATTTTTGCGCTTCGGAAATAAATTTTTCATAAGTAGTTTGATAGCCGGACTTTCCCGACCGCACAAGCTTTCTCTTGGCTACCAAATCCTCGTAATCCAGCGTAACAAGTCCCGGATTGACGGAAGAAGAACACCCGGAAAGTAACAAAACAAACAACAACGAAATAAAGACTGTTTTCATACTCTTTTATTTATTAACGGTTAATTATTTTTTTTCTATTGTCCAAATCTTCAAATCATCATAATAAACCTGATATGTCTTATTATTTGATTTCATAAAATCAGTCAGAGGAATAGAGGTATAAAACTTCAGCGGATTCCAGAACGAAAATCCGGTTTCCGCCGGATGTAAAAGGCTTTGAGTAGCGCCTTCCACGTCGAAAATAACCTGCCTTTCGCCATTGTCCGGCGTGACAGCCATAAAAAAGCGACCGTTTCCGGCATCTCCGGCTTTGATGTGATACTCAAAAGTCATCCATTGCCCGAAAGGAATCACAAAGTCCGTGTTAACTTTTTCCCATTCCGTGTGGAACAATGCTCCGCTGCCTTTTTCCGGTTTTTGAGGCCGGTAGGTCACCGTCTGCGCATCTACCTTAAAAAACAGCGGCAGGCCGGCGCCTTTCTCTTTCCTTAGCCGGAGTGAAACCCTAAAGACATTCGGCGTATTCCATCCTTTCGGAGGATCATTCCACCATTCCGCCAGCAAAAGCCAGTCGATAACGTCCGGATATTGCGTGAGATAATCCATATCCGGGTGCAAATAGACGCGAACCGACTGCAGGATTTCCTTCATGCCGGGACTCGATGCGTTGGTCTGCACCCTTGACCTGTCGCCGGCATTAGGAGTGATGATCCGCATGGTAAGCGCCCGGTTGCCCGGATTCACAGGATCCGGAACGATGCGGGCATACCGCTGGGTCGTATCTCCCCCGGCATATTGCAGCCCGATTGATTTCAAAGGTTCCTGAAATTGATCCCAACTATTGGGCGCTGACACCGAACGGTCAATCCCGGTAAATTTATCTTCGTTCGTACCATCCGCTTTTGATATGATTTTCACATCGTCTTCAAATCCGGAATTGAAAATCAGTATCGTATCACCTCTACTGTCCGTAGCGTTATCCGGCGCGGCTGCACATTTGCACTGAAATGCACAGCCGGTAATCACAATTAAAAGGAGAATGTGTTTCATATAAATTATGTCTAAAATGTTTGCATTATTTCGGGAAAATCATTCAAAACACGTAAAGCTAAAGCCGATGCGCCCAACTCCGTGGGGTGGACTTTATCTTCGTACAACATACCTTCATTCCATCTGCCTTTATCATCGGAAACAGCCATCGAGAAATCAATATACCTGTATTTACTTGAACGAATCCATTGATTTATATCCGTTTTATCCCTTTCCGGTACAGAGGGGACAGTACATAAAACAGGTATTGCTCCCGTTGATTCTATCAGTCGGATGGCGTTGCCGGTGACCTTAAACCATACGGAAAAATCCGAATCATTCATTCCTGATGTCCATATAACGTATTCGGGCTTCATATATTGCAATGCTTCATTAAGTAATTTGTACAAAGTCTGCGCGTTACCTCCCGACATATTCGATGTCATAAACGAACGGATATTAAACGAAAGATACAGGCGAGTTCGAACTTATTTTTTTATTTCCCATAGTTTGACTATCTTTGCGATTGTTCAAAATTTTAATTTTATGTCATTAAAACGTTTTGGAGTTTCGCTTGAAGAAGATGTGTTGGATGCACTGGATCAGTTTGTGAAAGATAATGGTTTTGCTAACCGTTCTCAGGCGATACGCTTCTTGGTGGAGAAAAATGTCGCTGAGAGAAAATGGCAATGCGGCAATATTGTTGCCGGAACTGTTATAATAATGTATAATCAGTCGAAAAGGGAGATTGCCTTGAGAATTACTGAAATACAGCAACAGTATCAGGACGTTATCTTATCATCCTCACAATATTATCTGAATGAAGATTTCTGCCTGCATTTAGCAACCGTAACCGGAGTTGCCCACCGGTTGACGGAGTTGTCCGACAAACTTATTACGATAAAGGGCATAAAGCACGGTAAACTCGTGATGAGCAGAGCTGATTGAATTTAAAAACAGGAACCTCTTGCCTTAAATCGATCCCCAGTATTGTAAACGGATCGTCTTTTCTGTCGTTCAAAATCACAAAGTAGAGTTAAAATGACGTAGCGGCGTCACAATAAACATAACAGTCGTATAAACGGCAGTAATATGTTCATATTTGATGATTAAATAAAAAATAAGCATAAAAATGCAGAAAAATTTGGAAAGCAGAAAAAAAAGTCATACATTTGATAATTGATAATAAAAAAATGAAAATGTAATAT
>JAISWC010000031.1 GCA_031271245.1 Tannerella sp.
CCTCCTACGGCGAAACGGAAGGTATCCTGATCAATACTTCGTCCAAGAGTTACGGTGTGGGTGCGAAATTCGACGCCGAAGTGAGCAGCCGCGTATCCTACCAGTTCGAGGCAGGCGTCAGTCACGGGGAAACGCTGAATCCCGAAATAGGGAGCGGCACCGACCACATGGGATTGCCGATGTACTCGGCGCTGGTCTGGTCGCCGACAGCCGGCGTCTTTAACGAAGACGGCTCCTACCTGGCCCTCGACGCGCTTTCGAACAGAATGTTGAATCCGGTGCTGCTGACCACGCTGAAAGATACGCGCTATTCCAACAGCGGAAACGCGGTAGGTAACGTCAAGGTCAAAATCATTGACGGACTGGTTTTCGACGGAAAAGCGTCGATGAGTTTCGGCACCGGCGGCACTCGCTATTTCCTGCCGGCGGCCTTGAACGGCAATCGCGCCAATGCGTCGCAATACAGTTACGAAAGCCGTTCGTGGCTGGTAAATGCGTTCCTGACGTATAGTAAAACACTGGCACAAAAGCACCAGTTGTCCCTGATGATCGGGTTTGAACAGAGCCAGGGACAGTCCCGGGATTTCAGAGCTACCGCCAATGATCTGTCCTATCCGGCCGTCGAATGGGACAACCTGAGTCTCGGGAAATCCTACGGAATAGGATCCGGCTACAGCAACGACGCCCTGCGGTCATATTTCGCCCGCGGGACGTATAATTATGACGGACGGTATTATTTTACCGGTACGTATCGCGCCGACGGAGCCTCCAAGTTCCGGGGCAAAAACCGTTTCAGCTACTTCCCGTCGTTTGCACTGGGCTGGCGGCTTTCCGAAGAAGGATTCCTGAAAGATACGGATATCTTCCGGAACCTGAAACTCCGGGGCGGCTGGGGTGTAACGGGCAGTCAGGCGGTCGGCTCATACGCCACCCTTTCGTCCATGTCCGGTTCTTCTTACGGATGGGGCAGTAGTCAGTCATACATGGGCTACGGGCCGGGCGTCGCGGGAAATCCCAACCTGCAGTGGGAAGAAACTACCGCTACCGACCTGGGACTGGATTTTTCCGTGCTCGACGGTAAACTGTCCTTCGCGTTTGACTGGTACTACAAGCAGACGGACAAACTGCTGTCCAAAGTCACCGTGCCGCTTTACAATGGCGGCGGAACGGTAAACTCCAATATCGGTACCATCGAAAACACGGGATATGAGGTCAACCTGAATTACGTGGTCTTTGAAAACAAAGACTGGTCGTATGACGTGAACCTGAACGGCGCCCACAACCAAAACACCGTGCTCGACATCGGCGACCAGGATCGTCTGTGGGGCGGCTCGTCGGTGGCCGGCGCCATGCCGCAAAGCCCGTTTATCATCCTTCCCGGACATTCGATCGGTACGATCTTCGGATACAAATACATGGGTCTCTGGCAGCGCGGCGACGTGGTGGAGGCGGCGAAGTACGGACAGGAACCGGGCGGCTACCGTTACGAAGACCTGAATGACAATAAAAAATACGATGCGGAAGACTATCAGGTCATTGGAAACTCCAACCCGGATTTCACCTGGGGATTCAATAATCACCTGTCGTGGAAAAACTGGGACCTGAACGTGTTGTTCGAAGGCCTGCACGGGCGCGACATCATCAATCTGGACTATTGTATCATCAACAATATCGCCGACAATTCGCTGTCCATCACCGGACGCGCCGGCAAAGACCGCTGGACGCCTGAAAATCCACATGCGGAATTTTCCAGACTGACCCTGGACAACATCCTCATGACCAATTCCGACCAGTGGATACAGGACGGCAGCTACGTGAAACTGCGGAACCTCAGCCTGGCCTACCGGTTTACGAAGCAAATGACCCGGTTTGCCAACATCCGGCTGGCCGTGAGCGCCCAGAACGTATTTACGTTCACGAAATACAAGGGCTATGACCCCGAAGTGTCTTCGGCCGGCGGCTCCGATACGGACGCGGGACTGGACTGGTTCGCCTATCCCAATCCCAGGAGTTACACGCTGAGTCTTTCCATTGAATATTAAACCGTTAAAATGAAACAGTGATGAAAAAAGATTTTTTGAAATATATACTGATTGTAGCCGTTGCGGTGCTTGCCGCTTGTTCGTCCAACGACGAGTTTTTGAAGGAAAACACGTATGGAAAGATATTTCCGGAAGAGTTCTATCGTAATCAGGCGGAACTGGACCTGGCCAACAATGCCATGTACAGCGAAGTTAGCCGGATGTTTAACGCCGACTATGCCTCGTATGTCGTTGCCTTGTATGGCGCCGACGACGTCACGACGCCCTATTCCGCCAATACGACCTATCTGCAAAACGACATGTATGTACGCGATGCGGCCAATACGGACGTAAGGGGTGGATGGGAGTCCACATATACCGCAATTAACAGAGCCAACGGAATCATTGAAAACTACCGGAAAGCCGAAGGTGCGGTCAGCGAGGAAATGTTGCACTATTATGCCGGCCAGGCACATTTTGCACGCGCCTACCTGTATTTCTGGCTGGTGCGCATTTTTAACGAAATACCCTATGTCACCACGGCGAGGGAGGGAGACCGGACGATGACGCTTTCGTCGCCCGCAGAGGTTTACGAACATATTGTCGAGGACCTGAAACTCGCGGAAGAATGGCTTCCGGCGACATGGAAAGGAATCGACGAGCTTAAATACTCCGGCGGAGCATTCACCAAAGGCGCGGCCAAGGCCACGCTGGCGAGCGTTTACCTGACCATGGCCGGCTATCCGGTGAAGAAAACCGAATGTTACCGGCTGGCCAAGGAGAAAGCGGCTGAAATCATCGCCCGCGAATCGGAATACGGCTACCGCCTGCTCGACCATTATGCGGAACTGTGGAAAGTGACGCCCTATCTCCACGACGAAATGGTATTTTCCATTATGTACAACAACGTCACCGAACACAACGTCCGTGCGCCCAAGGAATGTCGCCCCGTACAGTTCGGCGGCTGGGAAGCCTATTGCCCGGAGATCAACTTCTTCTACCGTTTCCCGGAGGGTGAACGGAAGAAAGCGACTTTCGTAACGGAGTTCCCGTTGACCAGCGGGTGGTATCAGACTGCGCCGACGCTTCCGTGGCCGGAGGACAAACCGATGCTGCCGTGGCAGGAGCAGATGTTTAAACATCCGTATTACTTCAAGATGTGGGAAGCGGAAGGGATGGAAGGCGAAAACAAGTGGAGACCGGCCGGCGACAGCGAGTGGTACAGCGGTCGTACCAACCAGATAATCCGCTACGCCGAAGTGCTGCTGATCTATGCCGAGGCGCAGGCGATGGCCGACGGCGCTCCCGACGCCCTGG
>JAISWC010000155.1 GCA_031271245.1 Tannerella sp.
GACGGCTGGATGCACACCGGAGACCTTGGCGTTATCGACGACGACGGGTTCCTGTTTATCCGCGGACGCAGTAAAACGATGCTGTTAGGCTCCAATGGGCAGAATATTTACCCCGAAGAAATAGAAAGCATCCTTAACAATTTGCCCTACGTCAGCGAATCACTGATTGTTTCGCAGGAAGAAAAGGACGCCCGTAAACAGGTTCTTGTCGCATTGATATATCCGGCATGGGAAACGGCAAACAAGGCCGGCCTGACAAAAGAAACTTTGCGGAATATAATGAATGAAAACATCGCCCTGCTTAACCGCCGGATACCTTATTACTGCAAAATATCCCGCGTCGAACTGCGCGAGCACGAGTTTGAAAAGACGCCCAAACAAAGCATACGCCGTTTCATCTATCAAAATGACGATTCGTGTTAAGTTAATACTTAAAAATATATAATGACGCTATTTTTTTAATGAAAATATTTTTGTACTCGAAAAAAATATTGTACATTTGTTCCCTATACTATATATTGTATAGTACTTAAAAAAAACACAGTTTATAAATTTTCTCACATGAATTAACATTAATCCTAAAAATATCGCCTATGGACAGTTCCTGAATCAAAGAAAATGCTGGTATTCGCAGGAGCATTATCGGCAACCATCTAAAAAACAACATGTATAATAATATTATTTCTTTATTTATTCAAATCAGAGTAATCATGAACAAAAAATTATTGCTATGGGAATCTCATCTAAAAATTCCCGAAAACAACCATTTTTTGAGGATCGTGAAGATGTTTTTTATCGGACTGATCCTTTCTGTCTGTTCCCTGAACGCGAGAAATCTGCTTTCGCCGGATACGAAAATCACGCTCAAAAAAAGCAGCGCCGCACCGGAACAAATTATTGATGAGATTGAAAAAAATGCTCATCACTCGTCTGTGTATACCAAAGACGTAGACATGAAGTCATCCACATCCCGGAAAACGCTAAACAGCCTGTTTTCCGGAACGGACATTCATTATGATGTGGAAGATTCGCACATTGTGTTTTCCTCAAGGAAAAAAGCTCCGGAAGAAGGTTCCGGCATATCCATTGCACAGCAGGATACGAAACGCATTACCGGTACGATAACCGACGAAAACGGCGAGCCGCTGCCGGACGTAAACATCTCCGTCAAAGGCACTGTGACAGGTGTAATCAGCGACGTGGACGGGAATTACGTTATCCTTGCAAGCGGTGAAGATAGGGTGCTGGTATTCTCGTACATCGGCTTTGCAACGCAGGAAATCGCAGTGGGCGACCGCAAGGTTATTGACGTTTCAATGCATGAGAATGCGATTGATATTAGCGAAGTAGTTGTCACTGCATTAGGCATCAAGCGCGAGGAGAAGGCGCTGGGCTATGCCGTGCAGACCGTCAAGGGCGAGGCGCTGACCACGGTCAAGGGCGTGGAACTCGGTAGCCAGCTGACGGGAAAGATTGCCGGCGTGACGGTCTACAACGGCTCCGACTTTGCCAATGAACCGAGCATACAGATTCGCGGCGAGAGTCCGCTGATTGTCATAGATGGAATACCGTTCCCGAACATGTCGCTACGCGACATTTCGCAGGACGACATTGAATCCATCAGCGTCCTGAAAGGCTCTACGGCGTCGGCGCTCTACGGTTCGCGGGGCGGATCGGGTGCACTGATGATTTCGACCAAAAGAGGAGAGCAGGACGGCGTCAAGGTCTCGTTCAGCAGCAGCGACATGTTCTCGGCCGGATATGCCACGATGATTCACAACCAGACATCGTACAGTTCCGGTATCGGCGGCCGCTACGACCCGGAAGATTACGTGTGGGGCGACAAGCTGGACATCGGACGTACGGCAGTGCAGTACGACCCCTTCACCTACGAATGGCGTGAGATGCCGCTGGTGTCGAGAGGAAAGGACAATTTCAAGTCGTTCATCGAAACGGCTGTAGTGACAAACAACAATGTCAATATAGCATACAAGGGAAAGAACGGCAGTTTCCGCACCTCGTTCACTCACGTTTACAACAAAGGACAGTATCCCAACAACTACAGCAACCGTTTCAATTACAGCATAGCCGGAGACCTGAAACTGGGTAAGTTGGAACTGGATGCCTCGGCTACGATCGGCAAATGGATTGTACCGCAGACGTACGGTGAAGGCTATGGCCTGACGGGCGCCATTTATACGATCCTGCTGTGGTCGGGCGCCGAATATGACCTCCGTGACTTCCGCGACTATTGGCAGAAGGGTAAGGAAGACGTGCAACAGAACTGGTGGAGTCCGGTATGGTATACCAACCCCTGGTTCACCATGTACGAAGTCACCCGGTCGCAGGATCGAAGCGTATTTAGTGGCCAGACTCACCTGACTTACGAACTGCTGCCGTGGTTGAAAATCGCGGGACGTGTCGGTATAGACGGTTATGATCGCCGATTCGAGGAAAAGACGCCGCTCAGCACGCTTCGCAAAGCTCCGCTGGGAGAATTTTATCAGTACATGGACAGGGGATGGGCGCTGAATGGCGAGGCCTTATTGATGGCGGATAAAAAAATCGGCGATTTCAGCATAGACGGATTCCTGGGAACTTCCGTGTACTATAACCAATCAACCAGTTTTGAAGGGCGGACAGCCGGAGGTTTGAGCATTCCCGGGTTCTTTTCGCTGAAAGCCTCCGTAGAACCGATTGCCTTCGGCACGGGAGCCTACGGTATTCAAAACAACAGCGTGTTCGGAGAAGCAAGTTTTGCATGGAAAAGTACGGCTTTTGTGGAAGTGACGGGACGTAACGACTGGGTGTCTACCCTGTCCGAAAACGAACGTTCTTTTTTCTATCCGTCCGTATCGGGTAGCCTGGTGCTTACCGAGCTGCTGCCCGAAATCCGGCATCTGAACTTCTGGAAAGTCCGCGGTTCCTGGACGCAAACCAAAATGCCGGCCGGCGTGTATTCCATCAATACGACGTATGGCATCAACATAAGTAATATGTACAAGGGCATGACGGGAGCGGTATATCCTTCGCTGAGCCGTTCCGGTTCGCTCACGCCGGCCACCCGCGAAGAGTGGGAAATCGGTACGGAAGCACGCGTTCTTGATTCGCGCCTGCGTGCCGACATTGCCTATTTCCACAGGTTGTACTACAACAACCAGCGGGAAGCCACCCTCAGCAAGGCTTCCGGATTTGAAAGGATGCAGGTGAACTGGGACGAGGAATATCTCCGCAAGGGAGTGGAAATTACCCTTTCCGGCGATGTCATCAGGAACAGGGACTGGGTCTGGACGCCCTCCGTCAACTGGGGGCGTATGCGTTACGTATATAACCGGATTGACCCGGTCTATTCGCAGAAATTCTACTGGGTAGCCGAAGGGGAATTAGTCAACTGGGAACAGCGTACCGATATTGAGAAAAGCCCGGACGGACAGTTCGTACATCGCGCCGACGGCCTGCTGAAACGAACCACCGTCGACTCCCGCTTCTACAAAGACCCGGACTGGGTATGGGGTTTCTCAAACACGTTGAAATGGAAGAACTTCTCGCTGCTGTTGTCGTTCGACGGGCGTGTAGGCGGCCAGAACGACAACGACTCCGACTGGGATATGTGGCGCACAGGGTCGCATCCCGACAGCGATAACCAGTGGCGCTACGACGAGGTGGTGAACGGGTTACATAACTACGTCGGAAAAGGCGTGAAGATTGTAGACGGTACCATTCAGTACGATTACGACGGAAGGGTATTGTCCGACACGCGCGTATTCGCCCCGAACGACATCGAAACGTCCTACGAGCAGTATATCCGCGCTATGTATGGCAGCGGGCCGGTCAGTACCTCCGTGTTCGACCTGACGTTTCTCAAACTCCGGGAGGCCGCCATCGGATATAACCTGCCGCAAACGCTCGCCCGGAAACTGCATCTGGACAACCTGCAACTGAGCCTGATCGGCCAGAACCTGTATATCTGGGTGAAGGAGTTTCGATGGGCAGACCCCGATAAGGGACGGGACGACGAAAATGCACCGCTGCCGAGGTATGTGGGATTAAATATCAAAGTGGATTTTTAAAATGTATAACCGATAAAGAATATGGATATGAATCGTTATATGAAACAAAAAGCAGTGATATTCGCGCTGCTGGCCGGATGGATGCTTGGCGCATGTACCGGCAATTTCGATGAAATCAATACCGATCCGAATGCGACGTCGAAAGCGTCGTCGGCGCTGCTGGCGACAACCGTCACCGGCAGTCTGATCAAGTGGGATATATGGATTTCGGTAGCCAACGACGGCATGAGGTCAAAAATCATCTGTGATACGGAAGGCGCACAGGCCGCCCAGTACAACCTGCTGGGAAGAGGCACGTTCGAGGGATACAACCTCCTGGTCACGGCCGAGAAAATGGTGGAAAACGCCAATCCGGCTTTTGTGGAAGGATACAGGGGATTGGCCCTGTTCACCAAGGCCTACAAAATGTATTACACCACCATGCAGATGGGAGACATTCCTTATAGCGAAGCTGCACTGGGCGAGAAGGAGGGAATTATCAAGCCCAAGTATGACACCCAGAAGGACGTCTTCCGGCAGATATTGGACGATCTGGATGCGGCCAATACGCATTTTGCCGCTGCGACGGCGTCTTTTGGCGGCGACGTCTGCTTTGACGGCGACCCGAAAAAATGGCAGCGGGTGACCAATTCGTTTGCGCTGAAAGTGCTGATCGCCCTTTCGAAACGTGCGGACGATACGCCGGACCTGAACATTAAAGGGCGTTTTGCCGAGGTGGCCGCCCGTCCGCTGCTCGAATCCAGCGACGACAACCTGCGCTACGAGAGCCGGAACCAGCCGGGCATGTATCCTCCGTATTACCGGATTTCCAACCAGTCGTGGATGTATCTGCGCATGAGCAGCGTGATGGTCGACATACTGAAAAAGCATAACGACTACCGCCTGTTCTATTATGCCGAACCGTCGGAATATTACCAGGCGCAAGGCATCTCCGTTTCCGACACGGCCTGCTATCCGGGCATCAATCCGGCCTGGAACAATACCGATATCGAACGGTTGACCGGCGAACGGAAAACGTGCCGTATCAACGCGCGCTACCTGGACGACCCGAACGGCGGCGAACCCATTGCCCGCGTCGGCTTTGCACAGCAGGAATTTATCCTTGCCGAAGGGGCGCTCAGGGGATGGCTACCCGGACAGACGGCTTCGCAGCATTACCTGAAGGGCATCGAGGCCGGGCTGCGGTTCACGGCCAACCATACGCTCGACGACCCGCTCTTTCATCACAACCGGAAAATTACGGACGCCTATATCGCGCAGCATCTTAACAAGGCTTCGCTCCGGCTCTCGGAAAATCCGGCTGACTTCGACGCCGATTTGCAGAAAATTATTGAGCAGAAATTTGCTGCCTCATTTCTACAATACAAGTACGACCCGTTCTACGACAACCGCCGGACGGGATGGCCGATTTATCCGATCGACCCCGCGACGAACCAAAACGAACTGATCGACCGTATGCCTATTCGCTGGATGTATCCCATGGAGGAAGCCACCCAGAATACGGAAAACTATCAGGAAGCGCTGGATCGCCAGTTCGGTGGAATTGACGACCATAACGTACATATATGGTTAACAAAATAATTTATCCATTCTTAATATGAAAAGATATATGTGTGGAATACTGAATAAAACAGCAATCGTAACCTTGCTGGCATGTATGATGCTGTCATGCAGGGAGGAGTATCAGAGAGTGATCCCCGAATTAAATGTGGAAGGCGAGTTTAGCCACGATGTGCCGCGCGAAGGGGGTGTATATTACCTGACGGTCACAGCGAGCGAACAGTTTACGGCGCCTTCTACCAAGATATGGTGCAAGACGGAAATCCTGTCTACCGAAGGTGTGAACAACGTAAAAATCACGGTGGAGCCGAACAACGGCTACCTGCGCGACGCCGAGGTGGCGATCGTCGTTTACAGCTTGCCCGGTGTGAAAGTAACCATTCATCAGGACGGCGACGACCCGGATGTTGTCGTTCCGGCCGGCCCGCACGTCACAGGTTCGTGGCCGTTTAGCAGCGCCTCGAATCCGGGC
>JAISWC010000161.1 GCA_031271245.1 Tannerella sp.
CATTACTTCCTGAGTCCCGTGTTCGCGGCCGATGTCGCCGTCACGCGAGACAATATCAACTATTGCGTAGAGCTGGTCAAGCGACATCCGGAATGGCGTTTGAGCCTGCAAGTCCATAAACTCATCGGGATCGAATGATGCGCAACGTGCTCCCAATGACGACAAATAGGGATTAAGCAGCCTAAAAATCACCATTTATGGGTATTTCACACCTTCCGCAGACGGCCTATCTTTGCATCCGAATTGCAATACATACCTTTTTTCTAAAAAAGCGAAGATCATTATTACGTAACCATAGTGCAAACAAATTTCAGCTTAGTCGATGCTTTCAAGGCCGGATTCGTTTCCGGCTTTGTTTTTTTTCGTACTTTTGAGGCCAACTAAAACATGAATGAAAAATAATCATTTATCCTCCGTCAAACGAATCAAACAGTAAAAAAACAGCAGAATGAAAAGAAAACAGAAAACAGATCATTCGCCTCGCAAACGCGGCGGAAAGAAAAAACAAATCCGACAGGAACTGCTGGTGGAAGCCATCCTGAAGGTATTTCAGCAGACGCCGAAAATGATCTACAATTACAGGCAAATCAGCAAACTCATGGAGGTGGAGGCACAGACCGGACGGCTGCAGGTGGTGGAAGTGCTGTCGCTGCTGGCCGAGGAGCATCTCATCGTCGAACTGGAACCGGGACGTTTCCGCTGCAACAACCTCGGCACCGTGGCCGTGGGAATCTTCCAGCGGCGCAGCAACGGGAAAAACTCGTTTCTCCCGGAAGATGGCGGCCAGTCCGTCTTCGTGGCCGAACGCAATTCCCGCCATGCCATGGACGGCGACAAAGTGCGCGTCCAGCTTTTCGCACGGCGGAAGGGCGCCACGCCCGAAGCCGAAGTGGTCGACATCCTGGAGAGCCGGAAGAGCATGTTTGTCGGCAAACTCCAGATCGCGCGCGGCGTCGCGTTTCTGATTACCGAAGACAAGACCCTGTCCAACGACATTTTTATCCCGAAGGAAATGCTGAACGGCGGGAAAAACAATGACAAGGCGGTGGTACGCATCGTCGAATGGCCTGAAAACGCCAAAAACCCCCTGGGCGAAGTGGTCGACATCCTGGGCGTCTCCGGAGGGAACGATGCCGAGATGCACGCCATTCTGGCAGAGTACGGCCTGCCCTACGTCTATCCCCGGCAGGTGGAGGAAGCGGCCGAAGCGGTCTCCGACGTCATCACGGCGGAAGACCTGGCCGGACGCGAAGATTTTCGTGCGGTAACGACCTTCACCATCGACCCGCACGACGCCAAAGACTTTGACGACGCGCTCTCGCTCCGCCGGACGCCGGACGGAAACTGGGAAGCGGGCGTACACATTGCCGACGTCACGCATTACGTGAAACCCGGCGGCCTTTTAGACCGGGAGGCTTACGAACGCGCCACGTCCGTCTACCTCGTCGACCGCACCGTCCCGATGCTGCCCGAACGCCTCTCCAACCAGCTCTGTTCGTTGCGCCCCGACGAAGAGAAACTGTGTTTTTCCGTTATCTTCGAACTGAATGACGCGGTGGAAATACAGTCGTCGCGGATCGTCCGGACCGTTATCCGCAGCGACCGGCGGTTCACCTACGAAGAAGCGCAGGCCGTCATCGAGACCGGCGAAGGCGACTTCAGGGACGAACTGCTGACGCTGAACCGTCTTGCGCAACAGCTGCGGAAAAAGCGCTTCGAAAACGGCGCCATCGACTTCGACCGCTACGAGGTGAAATTTGAACTGGACGCCGAAGGCAGGCCGCTACGGGTGTACTACAAAGAATCGAAAGAGGCGAACAAGCTGATTGAGGAGTTTATGCTGCTGGCCAACCGGACGGTCGCCGAATACGTCGGCAAGCCGGCCAGGGGACGGCGCAAAAAGACATTCGTCTACCGCATTCACGAAACGCCCAACCCGGAGAAACTGGAGAACTTCGCGACCTTCATCCGCCGTTTCGGGTACAAACTGAAAACCGACGGAAGCAAAAGCGAAATCACCCGCAGCATCAATCACCTGCTGGACAGCGCCAAGGGAAAACCGGAGGAAAACCTGATCGAGACGCTGGCCGTGCGTTCGATGCAGAAGGCGCGCTACTCGACCGAAAACATCGGCCACTACGGACTGGCATTCAGTCACTATTCCCATTTCACCTCGCCCATTCGCCGCTATCCCGACATGATGGTACACCGCCTGCTGGAACGCTACCTTGCCGGTGACGCCAGCGCGCCGAAGGAAAAGTACGAGGAGCAGTGCGATCACTGTTCGGAAATGGAACAACTGGCGGCCATTGCCGAACGCGCGTCCATCAAGTACAAGCAGGTGGAATTTATGAGCGAAAGGGTCGGACGGATATTCGACGGTGTGATTTCGGGCGTGACGGAATGGGGATTATACGTCGAACTGAATGAAAACAAATGCGAAGGCCTGGTTCCGGTGCGCGACCTGGACGACGATTTTTACGAGTTCGACGAAAAGAACTATTCCCTGATTGGCCGCCGCCGCAAGCGGACGTATCGCCTGGGCGACGCGGTCACCATCAAAGTCGTACACGCCAACCTCGAACGGAAACAACTGGACTTTACGCTGGCAGAGTAGAACTTCGAGAATGGAAAATCGAGCATTCTCCATTTTCCATTCTCCATTCTTTTTACCACATGCCGTCGAACACCGTCCAGAGGTAGTCGCCCGTATTCCAGGCCGTTTCGACGGCCGTGCGGCCACATTCGCTGCTGTAGCGGGTAAGGAAGTCGACGGCTTCCGTCCGTTTCTGCTGTTTGAGCAGCGAGAGCGCTTCGGTTTCTATTTCGGTCTGTTTTTCAAAAAGTGCAGCCTGCATGGGCATCCACACGCTGTCGACCACCACGTGCATGTCGCCCCAGCGTTTGGCGGCGAGGGTGCCCAGGCGGTTGAAAGCCCACCAGGCCGCCTCCCGGCTGAAACCCGTTTCGCGACCGCACGTCCGGTAGGTTTGCGGCAAGTCCGTCACACACCCGTAAAACGGTACGTAGACGGACGAAGCGACGTTATCGAGCGCAAACCAGCACAGTCCGCCCACCTCGTCGGGCAGCCAGTCGCGGCACTGCAGGATCGTGGCGTAGATGGTGTAGTGTACCGCGATGGTACGTTCACCCCGCCAGCCCCAGCCGCCGTTGATCCGGTGCAGTTTCAGCTCGTCGGCTTTCATAAAGGGATTGGCCAGCGGCGAGATGACGGTCCTGCCGCTGTCGCCGGTCACGGTCAGCGTCTTGCGCAGGTCAAAATCCGTCCCTTCGTAATAATCCTTGAACACGCGCACCATATCCTCTTTCCGCACCGATGCATCCGGCTTTACCGAGAAGGGATGATTTTCGCTGTTGGCATCCAGCTTCAGCGAAGGCGCCAGCAGGTTAAACACCCGCCATTCGCGGCGGCGGCAGGCTATCGACGTGCGGGTGGACGGCGCGTAGGCGTAAGCAAAACGGAACACTTCCTTTTCCCGGTCATACCATCCGTTGGCTTCGGCCACGGAAAAGACGTTGGACGAGGCCATGAAATAATCCTTGTCTTTCAGGTCGATTTCGCGGATGGTAGAAGCATTGGCATTGACGCCGACATGGTCGTCGGGGACACGCTGCGCCGCCCATACAGCGCCCGTTTTTCCCGCTCCGGGGCCGACAATCTCGAGGTGCCATACCTCCTGTCTGTCGGCGATGGTCAGGCATTCGCCGCCGTCGTTCCAGCCGTATTTTTCGAGCAGTTCGCCGGCCGTACGGATGGCCTGCCGGGCGGTCGTACAGCGTTCGAGCATCAGCATACAGAGGCTCGAACAGTCGATCACTCCCTTGTCCGAGCGCAATTCGCTACGTCCGCCGAACGTCGATTCGCCGATGGCCAGCTGTTTTTCGTTCAGACACGGATACGCGGAATTGAAATACTGGTACGTATGCGCCGCTTCCGGAATCTGTCCCGATTCCACGAACTCGTAATGCGGCATCCGTCCCTTTTCCTCGGCTGCGGCGCGACGGCGATACAGCGTTTTCAGCGTTCCCGCGGGATGGTCTTTGGCCGGTACGACCGTGATATTGGTACGGGTACGTCCGCTGTCGTCGGTATGCGAAGTCATTACGGAACCGTCGGCCGATGCTTTCCGACCGACCGTCACCGTCGTACACTCCAGTTCCCCCTCGGACGCCGCCGCGGGAGACTGTCCGTACATCCCTGCCGGAAACAGCAGGGTGATGAATAACAGATATTTTGTCATAATATGTTTGTGTAATTTGCGGCAAAGATAATAGATAAATTAAAAGTTCGCAAGGACGGCGACATGCGCCGCGTCATTGCGACGGCGAGATGCGAAGCCGGAAGCAATCCAAAATGTCGTTTTTTAATTTAACCGTAAAGGACACAAAGGTTTTACACAAAGGAACTGTCCGGCAATAAACGGCACAAATTTACGGGAGATGTTTATTGCCGGGCAACTCCTAAGGACACCATGTTGCTTTGTGTCCTTTGTGATTAAGAAGTTTCCGAACCGTTCCGACATTTTGGTCATCTCACGACGACTTTTTCCGTATGAACCGTCCCTTCGCCGGTCAGCGCCTTCACAAAGTAGATGCCCGCAGGCGCCGGGATATGGTGCGTTGTCCGGCCGGTGCCGCCGGCGTACATCAGCCTCCCGGTCATGCCATAGACCTCCAGGCGGTGAATCGTGCCCCGCACGGCGTGCACGTGTATGTGTCCGTCGAGACCGTGACAGCGTATCTCCGGGGCGTCGGGGACGGAAACGGAGACTAATCCGCGACCCGTGTATTCCATCCGCAGCACAAACCGGTCGTTGATCTCCACGGCGCCTGCGCCCGGCGGGCGGACGGCCGTGAAGGTATATTCCGGCGTGGCCTGGAGGTCGATTTCGAGGCTGTTGCGTTCCAGATCGATCAGGTAGACGTTGTGGCCGAAGCTCTCCATGCCCGTGAAGGAGAGCGTGATCTGTCCCGCCTCCGCCAGGCGCAGGCCCAGGGCGGTGGTGTGCCGGTCGAAGGTGCCGTCGGTGTAGATGGACAGCGGCTCGTCGAGGGCGGTCAGCGCGTAGAGCGTCAGCGGGCTGCCGTCGTAGAACAGGCAGCGTACGTCTTCGCTGCCGCGGTACTCCGGCGAGGCGTTCCTGTCGTAGCTGAGCGCCGCGTAGCTTGTGCCGTTGCCCTGCGTGGCCCGGATGCGTAACAGGCCACTCTCCGACTCCACCGCCCGCAGCGTGTAGCCGCCATAGCCGCCGCCCGCCGGCGCAGTCGTCGTCCACCGCGCCGACATCTCCACACTGCTTATCTGCACGCTGGGATACTCCTTCGCCACAAAGAAGGACTGCAACGGCGCCACCAGGTTGGCCGGCGACAACGACAAGAGTGTCGGGTCGGTTACCTCGTAGCGCATACTGTCACCCTTGAACCGAACCGCAATAAAACTCTTGTTCATATCGCCGTCCCACATCAGAAAGCCGCTCGAAGCCAGCCGGGATTTGTTATGGTCGCTTTCCTGCAGGAAGGAGTCGACCCGCAGCCAAGCCAGGTAGGGATTGACTATCTGCACCAGCCGGCCGTTGGCCACGTCGTTGCGCACGGGCATCAGGAAGCGCCCGGTAGCGGTGTCGGGCGTCATGCCGTCGGTGATAAAGCGGTGGGCGAAGTCGCGTTTGGCTACCGAAACGGACGGGTGACCGCCACCGGGAGAATAGGTCTTGTCGGACTGCGGGAATATCCAGGTCACGTCGCGCGAGAAGCTCGTGGAGGTCAGCTTCACGTTGAAGGCCTTGCCCGGCAGCAGCGAGTCGCCCGGATGACCGAACGTGGCGGTAAACATGTCCGCCTGCGCCGCGTTGCCCGCGGGATGGGCCAACTGGAAGTAGTTCATCGACACGTCGCCCCAGCGCGGCTCGCCGATGTTGTCTTTGAAGTGGTAGTCGCCCGAATACATGTCCTTAAGCGGCGCCGACCACATCACAAAGCGGTCGCGCTCGGTAGACTTGAGCTTCAGTTCCACCTGCGCGCTGTCGTAGATCAGCGCGTGAGGATTCGCGAGCATGGCGCGGTCCTGCACCGTAATCAGGTTGCACCAGGCCGAATCCGTCAGTTCGGGATAGCGCGGCAGGTCCGACGGTATCACCACGTCGGTACAGGGGGCGGGCGACCAGGAAACGGGCGTTTCATACAGCATCTGGCCGGTTGCGTCGTCCCTTACCGTCTCCACCCAGTTGGCCGGGTTGTGCCAGTCCGTATTTATCAGGCCGGTCCAGCGCATCGGGCGCGGCGTGGCGGCGGTGTCGGCGTGTATGGTGAGCAGTCCCGGCGGAAAACCGCCGGAGAGATGAAAGTCCTTAAAGACTTCAAAGTCTTCAGGGATAATGGGCTTCACCCAGCGGACGCTGTCGCCCGACAGCGCGCCGAACGTGTATTGGACGCCCGATGCCTGCCAGACCGTGTCGGCAGTGTACCACCAGAAGCTGACGCCCTTCGGGCGTTCACGGAGCGTGGCCGTGAAGGTGCTGTCGCGGCAGGCCGAGGCGCCGTGCAATTCGTCCAGGATGTAGATGTAGACCGTGGCGCGAAATTCCCGGACTACACCCGTGCCGGGGTCGTAGCGGAAACGGTAGACCAGCGAGTCGATGTGGTCCGTCAGGCCGTCCGTGCCGCTGTTCAGGTAGATCAGCCGGCTGTTCCTGCCCGTGCCCGTCACGCTGAGCGTGCCGGCACGAGGCTTCTGCTCGACGGACTCGAGCAGGCTGAAGGGACGACCGGACGGGTCGGGCGTGAACAGGGCGCCCGGCAACACGTCGTTGTCCAGCACGTCGATTTCCGTCCAGCCGTATTTCTGCACCGTGTACAGGTCGTTGCGCGCATACCGCGGCAGCGATACCTCCACGGCAACCGAGTCGGCGGCCAGGTAGGGATTCGACTCGCTCGCGCCCGTCGTACGGCGCAGTACCAGCCGCAAGTCGCACTCGTCCCCCGCCGCCTCCGGAAGGCGCGCCTCGACGGTGAACTGCGTGCTGTCGCCGTGAAGAACCGCATCGACCGTCAGACCGCTGACGGACACGCCTGCCTGAGACCACGACAGCCCGTTGTTGCGGTACCACAGTTCCATGGTCAGTTTGCCGGCGTCGAAAGCGACGGTAAGTTCTTTGTTTACCAGCCAGCCTTTGATTTCCATCTCTTCGGTGACATCCGTCGCGATGTGGCTGCGGGCGGCGATACTGTCCGAATAACGAATATCAAGTTTTTTCATCGCAAATTTCATCGAGTTAAGCACATCGCTCCTGTTCAGTACCGCACAGGGGACGCTGCCGCAACTCATATCGTTTTCCTGTCCGGTATAGAAATTGATTTTCACCGTGTCTTCGCTCCAGAGAGCGGGATTTACAGGTGTAAATGTCAGGTCAAAAGGACGGGCGTCGCCCATGTTGTCCGATGCAGGCAAAGTGGCGGTTAAGCGCGTACCGCTTTGGACAAAATTCAACCCGCTGTTGGTGGAGGTCAAGTTGAGATTGTCGGGCAATTCGATAATAGCCAGTATATCGTCGCCTCCGGCATTTGCGGCGCGAATATATTTGCCTGTGATTGTAAACGAGCCGTCAGTCGGCGAACTTGCGTTGGTATAGACGGGCGTCGGCGCCGCAGATAAGTCCTCTACCCAGTAATCAGCCATTGCTGCCGTGCCGGCAATTTTTATCTGACTGCTGTTGTATGTTTTGGTAACCGACGCTCCACAACCGCTTTTTCCGATGAAATCAGCATAAATTTGCTGTTTGTTTTCTGCTCCGCAGGATATTTTCAGCCGGAAATCGACGTATGCCGATGCTCCGGCTGTGCCATAAGCGGACAAGACCTGATTGGTCGAAGACAGGGTTACATTAAGGTATCCGTCGCTTTGCACGACATTGCCGGAGGGAAGCGTCTCCCATGCGCCGTTGCCGAATTTTACTTCTGCAGGTATAGTCCCGTCATAATCGAACCCTGCCGGCAAAGTAACACGCAGCCTCAGATCTGATACTTCCGCTAACAGACCGTTGTGAAATTCCGCCCGGAAACCGACTGTATCGCAAAAGGCATTTGTGCCGTCGGCTATGTGTTGCGTCGACGGTCCGGGACGGTGCGTCAATACGCCCGAAAAATCTGCCGCAGGAGGCGTCATCATGACCGTAACGCTCTTGGCATTACAGACATAGCCGGGTGAATTGTAGTCTGTAAAACCCTGTTGCGGGTCGGTAGGATAGGCCAAGCGTGCAAAACCGTGTATAATTTTCATGCCGGGCTGTCCGCTACATGCCGTGTAGGTACATTTTATTGTGTAACTGCGGGACGTAGGAATGTTTAAATCACCCAACTTCACCCACCATTTATTGGCAGCGTACTGATGGCTGTTGTCAATGGTGATTGTCGTGCTTGACTGATTATCGTACAATTCGTAAGGAATGACGCCCGCGTCGCACTCGAAGGCAATCCAACTGTTGGGCAATACAGGGTCGGAACTTGCGAAAACGCTCGCATTATTGACGTTGAAATCCCAGGTGATTACAGGCGTCGAGGTCGTTTTTAATGCCTGCGGCGTTGTGACAGACGTCTGATAATGACGAGCCGAAGTTAAATAGTCGGGACGGCGAGTAGTCGTATTACCTGTTTGCGATCTGTAATTTGCCGTAGTTGCCGACGTGGGGTAATCCAAGCGCTGGAAACTGCTGCTTGAAGTAATCGAGGTCTTGTTCGGATCAACGCAGATAATGTCGTATGAACCGTAAACCCACCAACCATAAGCATAATTTTCGTAAACCTCTCTCATCAACGGATGAGTATGTATGGTGATAATGGTTGAACCATTGTCGTATGAAACGGTATAGTCATTTGTCATCATCATGTCATAATCGTGGTAGGTCCCAAACCTCCTTGACCAGTATAAACTATTTATGCTCACCAAAGCGTCTATAGTGAACGTCATATTTTTGATAAGGGCATTGGGACGGTATTCTTTTGGGAATACCTCGTCTACGCCTCCTGCGCCGTTGCTCAATTCCCAGCGAAAGAAACAAGCGTAGTCATCGGTAACATTTACATTGACGTAATCGTCGCTTGGCGAGGATATTTGGTGTAATATGTAATTAAATGTTTTTATTGTTTGCAGTCTCGGATAACAGGCTTGTTTGGTCATTCCGTTTTTGATATAGACTTCAGCCTGAACCGATACTAAGGCGGGATATTCTCTCGGAATGTTTGTAGTGGTTTGCAGGAGATATTCTACCATTAGTGAATCGCCTGCATTAAGCGGTATTTGCCCTGCGCCCGAACCGATTAAACTTGTGATATTGACGCCGAGCGTATGGTCAGGATTAGTATTGACACTCGTAATCAGCGGGGAATTATAAGGAATTGTTGTCACTGTAGTCCATGAAACGCCGGATGCTTTGTAATAAAGCACAATTTTACGTGAGACGTCCGTTGCCGGCATATCGAACAGCGCTCCTGCATAAGGAGCAGAATAGGTAAGTTCTACCATAACATTGTCGTTGGAATTGAGGGAGATATTACTGTTTACGGCAATCTTGTTTACAAACGTAATATTATCGTAAGGACCGACGGCATGAAGGTCGATACCGGGAGTGTCCCGGTTAGCGCGTGCAGTTGCAAGCGTATCCACTACTCTATTGGTTCCTGATGGGTCTTCCCATCCGAAAGAGGTACGCTCGGCGGTAAATTCCGTCATCTCCAAACCGGTGCATGTCGACTTTTGTATGTAAGGTACAGTGGCGTCCCAGCACGACCAGCGGTGAGGTCCTGTAGGCATATCCAGTTCTTTGAATGTATGTTCGATATGTATTGATTTGGTATTGTCTGTCGTTCCGGTGGCTATTACCGGAATATCGTAGTATACCGGCGGAATTAATGATTTGGTATTTCTAAAAGTAAGTACTCCTGTCGACGGACTCCAATCTGTGTTCGCAGCAGTCACATCGATACCGGCAGTCTCAGTTTCGTTCCGGATTTTTACAGGCAGTGGAGTGTTGTAATCAAGTCCGTCGGGCATGGTAATCTCCACCTTATGTATACGCGTATTGCCTATATCCTTATATGGATAACCGCGTTGTCCCTCCGATGTCTGCGCATTTTGCATCATCACCGTGAGAGTGGCGGTCTCTCCTGCCGCTAATAAATAATTGTCCACAGTCGTTACCGGATTGTTCATGCCGCCGCGGATTGTCCTGAAATTTGTTGAATTTGTACTGTTTTCTGTACGTGAATATGACCAAGTTTGTTCGCATCTGTCTTTCCAAAAAACATCTGCCCGGATATTATTTTCAAACAACCTAATTGTATTGCAATCAACAATATTATCTTCAATATAGAAATGATAATAAATTCTAAGGGTTACAGTCTTGCCCGGAAGAATGTCGCTGTAAATATTGTCTCCGTCCGTATCCGACAAACCTGCTGCGGTATAATCGTCTTTCATTTGCTGCGTAGTGGCTTTGGGCAACTGTTCCAAATCTATTTTATGCATGTAGGAATGGGCGCTAAGGTTGAAACTGCTGCCCGGATTCGTAAAAAGATGAGATTGCATGGCGATATTATTGCTTATGGGCATTTCGCAAAGGATGGTAGCGCCGTCTGCTTTCATCAAAGCAACGCTGTCGAAGCGGTGGGGAGGCATACCGGTTGCGTATCTTGTATCGTAAACCGAGACAAAGTTTTTCAACATCCATGCTTCGGAGTTTGTACTTTTGTTTGATATTTTCGTATCAAATCTTCCTGCCTGGTTGTAGTTGATATTGTTTTGATAAGCAATGCCGGTATATTCGAAATCGACTGCGTACGCTGGCGTCAAAGCGTTGATATTAACCTGCGCAGTGGAAGCGGGTGCGCAAAATGTGTTCCCATCTCCGTATGCCACAGCGTAGTTAGCGCTGCCGCCGCTGCATTTGAGGACTTTGACCGTTTCCCGGATATATACCGTGCTGCCGGACTGTAATTGTTGTCCGGCGTATGCCAGGGGCGTAAACGTATTTTCCCGGGTAATCTTATAGACGTATTTTCCTGCCTGCGAAACGTCGAGCGCCGAAGCGGTAATATCCGTCCAGGTGGAATTGTCGCTACCGACTTCTATTTTGACGATGCCGAAAGCCGTCTTGTCTGCGCAGTTCACCGTCACCTGCAGGTTGTTGACGTGCGAGAACGAAGCCGTTTGCGTGACGCTTAACACGCGGGTGTATTCCTGCCCCAGTACGGCGTCGTTGATAACCGCCGGATAAACCACATTCAGAATCGGTTTGTAGAAATTGCCGACAGGCTCTGTCATGACTGTCGCAATGCTCGTTGCCGCCTGTGCATCAGGGAAGAACTCGTATATGATTTGTTTCCCGCTCACAGCCTCACACATCGCTTTGACGTAAAACGTCAAAGTCAGCCCGACGCCGGCGGTAACATTCGCCGCCATCCTCC
>JAISWC010000170.1 GCA_031271245.1 Tannerella sp.
AGGAAAAAGACGACCGTCGGCGACGGTTCGGCCATCCTGACCGGCGTTTTGCTGGCATTTTGTCTGCCGTCCAACCTCCCCTGCTGGATGATCGTCATCGGCGCCGCGGTCTCCATCGGCGTAGCCAAAATGAGTTTCGGCGGACTGGGGAACAATCCGTTCAATCCGGCGCTGGTCGGACGGGTGTTCCTGCTGATTTCCTTCCCGGTACAGATGACCTTGTGGCCCCGTCCGACGGCGTGGAATACGGCCTACCTGGATGCGGAAACGGCTGCAACGCCGTTGGCCCTCCTGAAAGGGGATTCGGCGAACCTCCCCCACCTCATGGACATGCTGCTGGGCAATATGGGCGGGTCGCTGGGCGAAGCCTCCGCCGTCGCACTGGCCGTCGGGCTGGCCATCCTGTTGGTGCGGAAAGTCATCACGTGGCACATTCCCGCAAGCATCCTGCTGACGGTGTTTGTTTTCACCGACATACTCCACCTGGCAGACCCGGAAACCTTCGTTTCGCCGTGGATGCACCTTTTCACGGGGGGATTGCTGCTGGGCGCCTTCTTTATGGCGACGGACTACGTGACTTCGCCGATGACCGTTCCAGGCATGTGGGTCTACGGCGCCGGCATCGGCATCCTGACGGTACTCATCCGCGAGTTTGGCTCTTATCCGGAGGGCATCTCCTTTGCCATCCTGATCATGAATGCCTTCACGCCGCTTATCAACATGTATGTCAAACCTCAAAGATACGGAGGGAAGAAAAAATCATGACAAAACTGGAATCAAGTTTTATCAACATGCTGCTGGCGCTTGCGGGCATCTCGCTGTTTGCCGCGGCGACGCTGGGTGCGGTCTATTCCCTTACCGAAGCGCCGATTGCCGCCTCGAAAACGGCCGGACAGCAGCGTGCCGTCAGGGAGGTTCTGCCGCCGCACGAACACCTGGAAGGGCCGGAAACGGTCGAAGTGGAAGGCCTGGGAACGTTTGATATCTACAAGGCCTACGACGCCGACAAGCATTTTACCGGCGCGGCCGTTACGTCGTTTTCAAGAAAAGGGTTCAGCGGCGAAATAAGGGTCATGGTCGGCTTCGACGAACAAGGACTCATTACCGACTACTCGGTGCTGGAACAGAAGGAAACGCCCGGACTGGGGACGAAAATCGTCGACTGGTTCAAACCGGCGGTTCAGGTGAAAAAGAGTCTGGTGGAACGGCTCACAGGGTATGAAGCGACCTCCGGCGAGCGGAAAAGTTCGATTGTCGGCAAGAATCCGGCAGTCGACGCACTGACCGTGGCGCAGGACGGCGGCGACATCGACGCCATCACAGCCGCCACCATCAGCAGCCGCGCCTTTCTGGAAGCCGTACGCAATGCGTATGCCGCCTATTCGAATCAGCCCGGCGCCCCGGATGCAGCCAGCGGCGCTACCTCCCGGACGGAAGGCGGCGGTTCGGAAACAAACCATTGATATGAAATAATGATGAAAGCAAATAACCCTCTTAACATCCTGCTGAACGGCATCGTGAAGGAAAACCCGATTTTCGTGCTGTTGCTGGGGATGTGCCCGACGCTGGGCACCACGACTTCCGCGCTGAACGGGCTGAGCATGGGACTGGCCACGATGTTCGTGCTGATCTGTTCCAACATGGCCATCGCATCGATGAAGAACCTCATTCCGGACAAAGTGCGCATTCCGGCTTATATTGTGATTATTGCGACCTTCGTCACGGCGGTGGAAATGATGATGCAGGCGTATATCCCCGCGCTGTACAAGAGTCTGGGGCTGTTTATCCCCCTGATTGTGGTCAACTGCATCGTGCTGGGACGCGCCGAGACGTTTGCCGCCAAAAACAACGTCTTCAGGTCGATGCTGGACGGCATCGGCATCGGCCTCGGATTTACCTTTGCGCTCACCCTGCTGGGCGCCGTACGCGAACTGCTGGGAACGGGCAGGGTCTTTACCTTCCCGCTTTATCCCGAATCGTTCGGCATCCTGGTGATGGTGCTTGCTCCGGGAGCCTTCATCGCACTGGGGTATTTGATTGCCATTATTAACAAAATCAGAAAAGTGTAACCGTCATGACAGCTTATATTCTTATATTTATCAGCGCCGTATTTGTCAATAACATTGTTCTGGCGCAGTTTCTGGGCATCTGCCCGTTTCTCGGCATTTCCAGGAAAATCGAAACGGCCACCGGCATGAGTGGCGCCGTCGCTTTTGTGATGACCCTTTCAACGATTATCACTTACATCATTCAGAAGACCGTACTGGAACCGTTCCAAATCGGTTTCCTGCAAACCATCGTCTTTATCCTGATTATTGCCGCACTGGTGCAGATGGTGGAAATTATCCTGAAAAAAATATCGCCGGCGCTGTATCAGTCCCTGGGCGTGTTCCTGCCGCTGATAACCACGAACTGTACCATTCTGGGCGTGGCAATTATGGTCATCCAAAAAGAATTTAACCTGCTCGAAAGCGTGATTTTTGCCATCTCGACAGCCATTGGTTTTGGCCTGGCGCTCACTTTGTTTGCGGGACTTCGCGAACAGTTGAGCATGGTTCAGTTGCCCAAAGGGATGGAGGGCGTGCCCATCGCACTGATTATGGCCGGATTGCTGGCGATGGCGTTTATGGGATTTTCGGGAATCGTTTGAGGAATCAAATAAATCATGGATAAAACGGCCAAAAAGAAAAATATTGTCATTCGTGAGGGCGAACGTCGTGAAATAATCATTTACCGCGATGGAGACAATGTTTCGAAAGTAGAGGTACTTTTGCAACACGAAAACCTGTGGCTCACGCAAAAGTCGCTTTCTACGCTTTTTGACGTGAATATTCCCGCTATTAGCAAACACATCGACAAATTAATAGAAACCACGGAATTATATAGTTGAATATGGATAAGTTAAACATAGCGTCGTGTGGAGTAAAAACATACAATAATGTGGGTTAAAAACAAATTTATGTCCGCAACTCATACATATCAACTGTCAGGCAGCCATATTCAGCTGGAAGTATTGCTCGAAGACGAAAGCGTTTGGATGACGATCGACCAAATGGCGATACTTTACGGCAAATCGCGTGCAACCGTCAATGAACATATTTTAAATATTTTCAAAGACGGAGAACTGGAGCGAGAAAATGTAATGAGAAAAATCGGAAATTCCGATTTTTCTACCAAGCCCACGAACTATTATAGTTTTGATTTGATTTTGTCGCTCGGCTACCGCATCAAGTCGCCGCAAACCGCGCCGTTTCGCGCCTGGGCGACAGATAGAATTGCCGAAAAAAAATCTTTTCAAATTCCTGTTATTCAAGAACGTAACGACATCATTTTCTACTCCGATCCCGATGGAAAACTGCATATAGAACTTGCTTACGATGGCGATACTTTTTGGACTACACAGCGGCGAATGGGCGAACTTTTTAATGTGGATACACGCACAATCAGTTACCATTTGCAGCAAATTTTCGACTCAAAAGAGTTGAACCGGTATTCAGTTATCCGAAAAATTTGGATAACTGCCGCCGACGGCAAACGGTATGACACGATGTTTTACAATCTTGATGCCATAATCGCGGTGGGATACAGGGTCAATTCCACGCGGGCAACGCAGTTTCGCACGTGGGCGACGCAGGTTTTGAGCGAGTTTCTGCGCAACGGCATTGCAATGGACGACGAACGTTTCAAAAAAGGCGACAAGTGGAGCAAAGAACATTTTCAGTTGGTTTTGGAACGGATTCAGGAAATCCGTACGTCGGAAAGACTTTTGTATCAAAAAATCACCGATATTTATGCAACGGCGGACGATTATCAGAAGAACTCGCTGACCACGCGGCATTTCTACGCCAAAGTACAAAACAAACTGCACTGGGCAATAACCGGACAAACGGCGGCAGAAATT
>JAISWC010000177.1 GCA_031271245.1 Tannerella sp.
AGATCGTACCCGACTATTGCATATGCTTGAGGCTATTGATAATATCTTTGATATGGATACTATCAAATCAAAGATGAAATCGTATGGGTTACTATCCAAACTGAATTACAACCTCTCAAAGAAAAGCTAAAGAATATCCTTTAACGACGAATAATAAACAAACTATAAAGTAACGCCCCAAAAAAGAGAAAGTATATGAAAAAAACGATTGGATTAGGGTTGCTAATCTGTAACATACTGGTTTCGCCGGCGCAGCAGGCGGACAGGAATTGCCGACTGGGCTTCAGTTACGAGTTCAGTAACAACCCGCACTGGGGGATGGACAGGCCGGTAATCATGAAAGTTTATCCGAAATCGCCGGCGGAGATGGCTGGGATACAGCAAAACGACGTCATCGAACAGATCAACGGATTGAACGTGAAGGACATTTCGCCGGACGACGCGGATTCCCTGCTGACGGCCTCCGAAAGCCTCGAAATCGAACTGACGGTGAGTAATTTCTCCAGCGCCGCCAAGCGGGTTTCCATCACAAAGGAATGCCTTTCCGGCCTCGCCCTGAACGAAAGCCAGTTGGCGGAAGCGTTTGCCATGTACTGCGTCGAACGGACTCACAACCGCCTGTTCATCTGTCCCTTTATCACGACTGTGACGGAAGACTCCGTCGACTTTTCCCGCTTCAAGTCCTTTGACTTCACGGTCTCGGAAGACAACAGCAACGCCAAAATCGAAGAAACGCTCAACGAAACGCTGAAAACCGAACTGACCGCCAAGGGTCTTCAGTACCATACGGTCAAGCCCGATTTCCTGGTGCATACTTATTATACCTATCGCGAAAATCCGAACTTCCGACAAAAAAGCAGGGAGACCGAAGAACAGGCACCTGTGTTCAGGTATGACATCACGCGCGACAGGGTGACGAAATTCCCCTTCTACCAGTCCTCCACACCCGAGTCCGAGGCGGAATACCTTCTGCAGCTGGGCGTCCGTTTCATCGACCAGCGTTTCATTCCGGGACGTGTCCTGTGGGAGTGCGAGGCGAACGAACTGATGAGCGCACCCTTCGCGATTAACGAATATGCCCTTATCCATATCCCGCTGATGTGCATGCAGTTCCCGTACGTCAAGTACAGCCGGAACGCCCAGTTCATCCTGACGAAAAAGGCATACCACTACACCGGCCTCAGCTACAGCATCAACCGGCTCAGTGAAATCGCCGCAGTCGACCCCGTTTCGCCCGCCTGGGAGGCGGGAATCCGTCCGCGCGACGTCGTCGAACAGATCGAAAACAAACGGATGGAGCATACGGCGGCGGAATTTACGGCAGCCTATCACCGGTTTATTGCAAATACGCTGAAACATCGCGACAGAGGCACCCGCTTCACGGACGCCAACGGTTTTCCGGACTGCATGTACTGGGACCCGGCTCGGGCAACTCAGATTGCGAAGGCTTTTGACAACGACAGGCGTTACATGACAGCCTTTGCTTACCTCTACGGTTTCGAACCGTACATCAACCGCTCGGGGAACACATCCTGCATGTTCGTTGTCCGGCGTAACGGGGAGAAAATGCAGTTCACGCTGCGTCCCGTTTTCCATTCGGAGAAAACAATAGAGTTGAATTGAACCGTTCAGTTGCGTTTCGTGATATATCCCGAAGATTTTGAATACAAGGTCGGATTCGACCGGATCCGGCAACTCGTTTCCGGCAAATGCCTCAGTACGCTGGGAAGGGAACGGGTAGACGCCATCCGGTTCTCCGACAGCCCGGACGTCATCTCCGCCCAGCTGGAGCAAACGGACGAATTCATGCGCATCCTCCAGGGCGACCGGGAATTTCCCTCCGACCATTTCATCGATGTCCGCCACTCGCTCCGCCGGATTCGTCCGGAAGGCACCTTCCTCGACGAACAGGAACTGTTTGACCTCAAGCGTTCCCTGCAAACGATTCACGACATCGTCCGCTTCTTCCGCGCCGCAGACGGCACGGCAGCGGCCTGTCCCGCTCTGACGGCGCTGACGGTCGACATGCCCGTTTTTCCGGAAATCATCCGGCAGATAGACGCCATACTGGACAAGTATGGAAAAGTCAGAGACCAGGCTTCGCCTGAACTGCTGCAAATCCGGCGGGAGATGAACGCGACGGTCGGCAACATTTCCCGCAGCCTGCAACAAATCCTGCGCTCGGCGCAGGCCGAGGGACTGGTAGACCGGGACGTCGCCCCGACGATGCGGGACGGACGGCTGGTCATTCCCGTTGCGCCGGCGTTCAAACGCAGGATACGCGGTATCATACACGATGAATCGGCTTCCGGCAAGACGGTTTTCATCGAACCCGAAGCCGTGGTTGAAGCCAACAATCGCATCCGGGAACTGGAAGGCCGCGAACGGCGCGAAATCGTCCGTATCCTGACGGCGCTGACAGACGTGATCCGCCCGCTGGCGCCGGACATCCTGCAATCGTATGTCCTGCTGGCGGAAATCGACCTGACTCGCGCCAAGGCGCTGTTTGCCCTGCAAATCCGCGCCATCAAACCGGCGATTGTCTGTCAACCGCTGATCGACTGGACGGAGGCCGTTCATCCGCTGCTGTACCTGTCGCACCGGAAGCAGAACAAACCCGTCGAACCGCTGGACATAACGCTGGACGGGAAAGGACGTATCCTGGTCATTTCCGGCCCGAACGCCGGCGGCAAATCGGTATGCCTGAAGACGGTCGGCCTGTTGCAGTACATGATGCAGTGCGGCCTGCCCGTTCCGCTCCACGAGCGGTCGCGCATGGGACTGTTCGCCCGGATATTTATCGACATCGGCGACGAACAGAGTCTGGAAAACGATTTGAGCACATACAGTTCACACCTGACGCACATGAAATATTTCGTCCGCAACAGCCATGCACAAACGCTCCTGCTGATCGATGAGTTCGGCAGCGGAACGGAACCGCTGATCGGCGGAGCCATTGCGGAGGCACTGCTGGAAGGCTTCAACCGGAACGGAAGTTTCGGCGTCGTCACCACGCATTACCAGAATCTCAAGCAGTACGCCGACCGCACGGAGGGCGTCGTCAACGGCGCCATGCTCTACGACCGTCACCGGATGCAGCCCCTCTTCAAACTCTCCGTCGGCTTGCCGGGCAGTTCGTTTGCTATCGAAATCGCCCGCAAAATCGGACTGCCGGAAGACGTCATTGCCGACGCCTCCGCCAAAGTGGGTTCCGATTATATTGAAATGGACAAATTCCTGCAGGACATCGTCCGCGACAAACGCTACTGGGAAAACAAACGCCAGAGCATCCGGCAGCAGGAAAAACGGCTGGAAGAATTGACCGCCCGCTACGAACAGGACCTTGACGCGCTGAACAGCCAGCGCCGCGAGATCATGAAAACAGCCCGTCAGCAGGCCGAACAGATTCTTGCGGAAGCGAATGCGCGGGTCGAAAACACCATCCGCGAAATCCGGGAGGCGCAGGCTGAAAAGGAACGTACCCGGTCGGTCAGGCAAACGCTGGACGACTTCAGGACGTCTCTCCGAACGGACGGGGATGACGATGAACGGACGGTACGCCGGATGCACCGGCTGCGGGAACGCCCGGCGCGAAAAAAGAAATCCGGCAAGCCGCTGCCTCCCCCGTCGCAGGAACAGACGGCATGGGCTGTCGGCGACGCCGTCCGCCTGAAAGGGCAGCAGGCCGTCGGCACCGTTCTCGAACTGAACGGCCGGCAGGCGGTCATCGCACTGGGGATGATCAAGAGTACCGTCAAGACCGAACAACTGGAGAAAGTCAGTCGCGACGCCCTCCGGAAGGAAACCCGTCAGGACACGTTCCTCAGCCGGCAGACCGCCGACGAAATGCATGAAAAGAAACTGGCCTTCAGGCAGGACATCGACGTGCGCGGCATGCGCGGCGACGAAGCGCTGCAAGCCGTCACCTACTATATCGACGACGCCATCCAGACCGATGCCGGCCGCGTACGCATCCTGCACGGTACCGGAAACGGCATTCTCCGCCGGCTCATTCGCGACTACCTGCGCACCGTCCCCGGTATCCGGCATTTTCAGGACGAACACGTCCAGTTCGGCGGCGCAGGCATCACCGTGGTGGAACTGGAATGAGAATAAATCTTTGTAACTTATTATTTTGCATTACTAAATACAGAAATGATGGACAGGAAAACCCTACGAATCGTATACATGGGCACGCCGGATTTTGCGGTAGCGAGTTTGCGTGCGCTGGTGGAGGGCGGTTACCGGGTGGTTGGCGTCGTCACGATGCCCGACAAGCCGGCCGGACGGCACGGTAACATCCTGCAACCCAGTCCGGTCAAGCTATACGCGCAACAGCAGGGCATTCCCGTCCTGCAGCCGGAGCGACTGAAGGACGAAACCTTTTTGGCCACGCTTCGCGCCCTGAAAGCCGACTTGCAGATCGTGGCCGCCTTTCGCATGTTGCCCGAAGTTGTGTGGAACATGCCGCCCCTGGGCACGTTCAACCTGCACGCTTCGCTCCTGCCGCAATATCGCGGTGCGGCGCCCGTCAACTGGGCCGTGATCAACGGCGAAAAGGAAACGGGCGTGACGACGTTTTTCCTGACACACGAGATCGACACCGGCCACATCATCCGCCAGCGACGTCTGCCGATCGCGGAAACGGACGATGCGGGCAGCGTTCACGACAAACTGATGACCCTGGGCGCCACGCTGGTGGTCGAAACGGTCGACCTGCTGCTGGCGAACAGCGGCCGGATCAACGCGATTCCGCAGGAAACGCTGACCGCCCCCGGCGTGGAACTGCGTCCCGCCCCGAAAATCTTCAAGGACACCTGTCGCATCCGCTGGCAACAGCCGGCCAAAACCGTCTGCGACTTTATCCGCGGCCTCTCGCCCAGTCCGGCCGCGTGGACGGAATGGATTGCGGAAGGCGCAGCGCCGCAGCCGATGAAAGTATTCCGTTCGGAATGTCTTCCGGAGACACATACACTGTCCCCCGGCGCCGTCCGCACCGACGGCAACACATATCTTGACGTGGCCGCGACGGACGGATTCGTGCGGCTGCTCTCCGTGCAGCTGGCCGGCAAACGGCGGCTGGATACGAAAGAGTTCCTGAACGGCGTCAGGCATGTTGCCTTTGCCGTCAGGTAAAGAAGGGTGGTTTTCATCTTTTTTCGCCTTGTCGTTATTTTATACTTCACGCGGGATGGATATGATGGTTGAAAACAGTCGACAGTCGATGTATAACGTTATGCTCCGTCGGTACCCAACGCCGGGGTACAGTCGGTGTACAAAAATCTCCAAATTCAACTCACAAAATCATCCCGTGCAAAGTATAATACTTACCTTTGCACGAAATTAAAAACAACGACTTATGAAAAAGTTTTTTTGCTTATTTGTTATCATGACCTTTGCGCTGGTTGCGTGTGAAGGTCCGATGGGGCCTGCGGGCGAACCGGGCGAAAGCGTGAATCTGGAGACGTATTACTACACCGTAGCCTCGCGCGACTGGAAAGAGATCGGCGGAGCGGGAGATCTTACGTTCTATCAGTACATTGTAGACCTGGACATCGGCAAGCGTATCTATGACCGGGGCGACGTCTCCGCCTTCATGTACCTGGTGGACGACGGCAACGAGGTGCAGGCGCCTCTCCCTTATTCCATCCCCCACACCGACGGCGGTCTGCGGTGGACGGAACACTATACCTTCGACTTCGACCAGGGAACCGTTTCCTTTTATGCCGACTATCTCCGCGGCGAAAATCCTCCGTCGCAGGAGTTTCGCGTTGTACTGATCTGGTGAACGGACATGGAAGGGGAACAGTTTGAAATGGTGGCCAAGACGCTGTACGGTCTGGAAGACGTTTTGGCGGAAGAGTTGTCGGCCCTGCAGGCGGAAGACGTCGTGGCGGGGCGTCGCATGGTTTCGTTCAGGGGCGACAAGGCGATGATGTACAGGACGAATCTGCATTGCCGGACAGCTCTGCGTATCCTCAAGTCCATCGCCTGGTTCAAGGCCGACAACGCGGGCGCCGTCTATGAGGAAGTGAAGAAAATCGAGTGGGAACGCTATTTTATGCCCGACAAAACGTTTGCCGTGGACGCGGTCATCTACTCCGAATCGTTCAATCATTCCAAGTTCGTGGCCTACCGTACCAAGGACGCCATCGCGGACTATTTCAGCGAAAAGTTCGGGAAACGCCCTTCCGTCCGCATCAACCGGCCGGACATGTACATCCATATCCATATTTCGCATCACGACTGCACCGTTTCGCTCGACAGTTCGGGCGAAAGCCTGCACCGTCGCGGCTACCGGACGGCGCAGGGCGATGCGCCGCTGAACGAAGTGCTGGCGGCGGGGATGATTCTGCTGACCGGCTGGCGGGGCGAATCCGGTTTCGTCGACCCGATGTGCGGCTCCGGCACGCTGCTCATTGAGGCGGCCATGATTGCGCTCAACATCCCGCCCGGCCTCTACCGCAGGGAATATGCTTTCGAGAAATGGAACGACTACGACGCGGATCTGTTCGACGAAGTCTATAACGATGACTCCGGCGAACGCGACTTCGCGTTCAAGTGTTTCGGGTCGGACGTCTCGCCGGCCGCCATCGAGCTGGCGCGCGAAAACATCCGCAACGCCGGCCTGACGAAATACATCGAACTGAAAACGCTTCCCTTCCAGCAGTATGCCGAAGCGCCCGCCGGAGCGGGGGTGCTGGTAACGAATCCGCCCTACGGCGAACGCATCGCCGCCAGTGACATCCTGAATCTCTACACAATGATCGGCGAACGGCTGAAACACGTCTTCACCGGATACCGCGCCTGGATTTTGAGTTACAAAGAAGCGTTTTTCGAACATATCGGACTGCATTCCGACCGGAAAATCAAACTGATGAACGGCGCACTCGAGTGTGAGTTTCGCTGCTACGAACTGTTTGCCGGGAAAAACAGGGATTACAAAGCCGCCCTGAACGAGCAGCAGCGCAAACCATATCCCCCCGAATCGGCACCGGCCGATAAAAAAAGAACCGGCGACGGCGAACGGCGATCCTATGACCGGGAGCGTCCTTTCGCCGGAAAAAGCAGGGAGTATGGAACGGCGCAGGACGAACGGCGCAGGCCGTATCTCCCCAAACCGGCCGATAAAAAAAGAACCGGCGACGGCGAACGGCGATCCTTTGACCGGGAGCGTCCTTTCGCCGGAAAAAGTAGGGAGTATGGAACGGCGCCGAACGAACGGCGCAGGCCGTATCTCCCCAGACCGGCCGATGAAAAAAGAACCGGCGACGACGAACGGCGATCCTTTGACCGGGAGCGTCCTTTTGCCAAGAAAAGTAGGGAGTATGGAACGGCGCCGGACGAACGGCGCAGGCCGTATCTCCCCAGACCGGCCGATGAAAAAAGAACCGGCGACGGCGAACGGCGATCCTTTGACCGGGAGCGTCCCTTCGCCGGGAAAAGCAGGGAGTATGGAACGGCGCCGGACGAACGACGCAAGCCGTATCTCCCTAAACCGGCAGAGGAAAAAAAGACCCGTGAGAGCGACAGACAGCCATTTGTCAAAAACAGTCTGTTTGACCGTCTTCGCCCCATAGACAACCCTCCGCACAAAAAAACGTATTCCAAAAGAGATGAGAAAAAGTAACCGTTTTTTATACGTTCTGTTTATTGTATTCACTACTTCGTTTATGATGCAACTTGGCGCACAGGAGAAACTGCTGACCTTGCAGGACTTGATTCCCGGCGGGCGGAACCAGTTCCGTTTCGTCCCCCGTAACCTGAAGCAACTGCAATGGTGCGGCGAACAGTATATATATGTAAAGGGCGACAGCCTGCTGGCCGCCCTGCCGACAGACCCGGCCGAACAGGTAGCGCTGACCCTCGAACAGCTGAACCGGACGCTGGAAACAGCCGGATATCCCTCCACCGGTCACTTGCCGGACTTCTCCGTCCCCTTCCCGAAGCAGCCCGGCGTGCTGGCGTTTCACTACAAAAACTGCCGGATTCATTTCGACTGGAAGGCACTTCATGACCTGAAGGCCCGCAAGATCATCACCGCCGCCTGGACGCTGGACCCGCAGTGGGCAAACTTCGAGTTCTGCGAAGCGAACGGCTGTCTGGCCTTTACGGAGAAAAACAGCGTGCGGATACTCTCGAGCGAAAACCGCACCTCGGTCGTGACGGACGAAACGGAGGAAGGAATCGTTTGCGGCGCCTCTGTCCACCAGAACGAATTTGGCATCCGCAAGGGGCTGTTCTGGTCGCCGCAGGGTGCGGCGCTGGCGTTCTACCGGATGGACGAACGGATGGTCACGGACTATCCGCTGGTCAATATCCAGGCGCGAGCGGCGAAGGCGGAACCGTTCAAGTATCCGATGGCCGGGATGAAAAGCCATGAGGTGACGGTCGGCGTCTACCATCTGTCCGAAGGACGGGTCACGTGGCTGAAAACGGGGCTGCCGAAGGAAAAATACCTGACCAACATTGCCTGGAGTCCGGATGAAAAAAGCATTTACATCGCCGAACTGAACCGCGAACAGAACGAATGTTGTCTGGTGCGTTACAATGCCCGGACGGGCGAAAAGGAAGCGGAACTCTTCACCGAACGCAACGAAAAATATGTGGAACCGCAGCATCCCGCGCTCTTTCTGCCGAAAGACCCGGAGCGCTTCATCTGGCAAAGCCAGCGGGACGGATACAATCACCTTTACCTCTACGACATTCACGGGAAATTACTGAAACAACTCACGTCGGGAAAGTGGGTCGTGACCGGTGTACTCGGCTTCGACGAAAAAGGCGCCAGCCTCTTCTTCTCCGCCACGGCGCCCTGCACAGGCGATGCGGCCGGCGAGGGAAACCCGCTCGAAAACCATACGTGGCAGCTCAACCTCAAAACCGGCGTCCGCACCTGCATAAACCCCAAACCCGGCGTTCATCAGGCGACCCTCAGTCCATCGGGGCTGTACGCCATCGACCGGACGACGTCGCCCGGCACGCCGCGCGATATTGACATCATCCGCCTCAAAGACCGTAAAACGCTGAAATCGCTCCTCTCCGCCCCCAACCCGTTCAGGGGATACGAAATGCCCGACGTCACCACCGGCACGATTACGGCGGCGGACGGGAAAACCGCCCTGCATTACCGGCTGACGACGCCGCCCCACTTCGACCGTACCCGCAGGCATCCGGCCATCGTCTACGTATACGGCGGCCCTCACGCCCGGCTGGTGAGCGGCGGCTGGATGAACGGCCTCGGCGGCTGGGATATCTACATGGCGCTGCGCGGATACGTGATGTTCACCGTCGACGGACGAGGCTCCGCCGACCGGGGCTTTGCGTTCGAGAGTGCGATCCACCGGCAACTGGGCGTCTGCGAGATGGAAGACCAGATCAAAGGCGTGGAATTTCTGAAATCGCTGCCCTACGTGGACGGCGACCGGCTGGGCGTGCACGGCTGGAGTTACGGCGGTTTCATGACGACGAACCTGATGCTGACCTATCCGGACGTCTTCAGGGCGGGTGTGGCCGGCGGCCCGGTGATTGACTGGTCTCACTACGAAATCATGTACGGGGAACGCTACATGGATCATCCGAAAGAAAATCCCGAAGGATACGAACAGGCAAACCTGTGCGAGAAGGCGGGCAACCTGAAAGGGCGTCTGCTGTTGATTCACGGCGACATCGACCCCGTGGTCGTCTGGCAGCACAGTCTGCTGTTTCTGGAAGCCTGCGTCAACGCGGGCACTTTCCCCGACTACTTCGTATACCCGCGGCACAAACACAACGTGACCGGCAAAGACCGGCCGCATTTGTACGAAAAAATCACCCGCTATTTCGACGAACATCTATAAGGGAACAATGCGAATGAAACGGGACATAAAGGGTGCACCGTGCGGAGCCGGCGCTAACGGCGGCGGGGTTATAAAAAACCATTTAAACACGGAGGACACAGAGGAGAAAAAATCTTTGTGCCCTACGTGTCTCCGTGTTTAAAGTCGCACGACGCGAACAGAGACGCCGCGGCAATGACCGTTGCCGGCACCGCGAACCTTATCGCATTCCGAAAGTGATTGCGGGGGCGAACGTTCGCCCCCATATCCGCAAGTTTGTTTTTATGAGTCTGTATTTCCTTCATATCAATGTTCTTGGGTAAATAACGTTTTTTGCTCATGTCTTTCATCTTTTAAGTTATTAAAATAGAGTAGTTTATTATTTATTTGAATAGATAGTTGCACGATAATTCCGCATCGGGGCGCAATGATTTTGCATCGAGGCAAAATAGTTTTGCATCGAGGCGCGATGATTCTGCATCGAGGCAAAATAATTCTGCACCGAGGCGCAATGATTCTGCATCGGGGCAAAATCATTCCGCATCGAGGCGTGATGATTCTGCATCGAGGCAAAATCATTCTGCACCGAGGCGCAATGATTCTGCATCGAGGCAAAATGATTTTGCATCGGGGCGCGATGATTCTGCATCGAGGCAAAATCATTCTGCACCGGGGCGCGATGACCGGCGCCCAATGCTCCGGCACACGTGACGCCAACGTTTGGCGCCGGCGGTACATAAAATCCGGTACGGGGAAAAAAATGATTAATGAAGGATGCACATAACGAACCTGAAGGGCGAAATCCCACTCTAAATCACTGAAAAATAGATATTTGCCCTCCGCCCCTTAACATTCCCAAACGTTTGATGACGTTTTTGGTCCATATGGTTCGGCATTGGGCTGTAATATTTTTAATCCGGGACAAAAGTATTTATTTTCCGGAATAAAAAAAGTGCCATGCGAGTCAAAAAACACAAAAAAACGGGCGGACGCTTTTCATTGGGCGGGATTGCCTGTTTTTGTCAGAGTGCAAAGAAATGACGTTCCGGAGGACTTTTGTGACAGCCTCCGAACGGAAAAATCCTGAATTTCCTTTCCTGCAATATGAAACGTGATAAAATCGTACGCGCCCTGTAACCCATTCGTAATCGCGCGAAACTACTTTTGCGGCGTCTATCGAAAAACAACTGCTTTTCCATTTAGGAATTTCAGCGGTTGAGTTGTCTATTAAGGCAAATACAAGTATGGACAACGAATTATTGCAACGATACGTAGTGTGAGTGGAATGCTATTCGTAACAGCTATTTTAACTTCCGGGTTCCGGAAGGATGCAATCCGGAACGGATTCCGCTTACCTGCAAAAAAAAACGGAGGCCGTATAGGGGATTTATGTTTTTTCTGCGACATATAGAGTAGAATCGGAAAATATGGAAAGAGACATCAGTCATATGATCGCCCGCGTACTGGGCGGCACAGCTTCGCCGGACGACGTCCTGCTGCTGAGCCGCTGGCTGAACGAACGGGAAGAAAACGAAAAGACCTTCGTCCGCATCAGAAGCTACTGGACGGCCAAAGTGAGCAGTTGCGACGCGGTCGACCCCAACCTCGCAATGGAGAAAATCATGCGGCGTATCGCCGAACAGGATGCACTCCGCCTCCGCCGCACCTTCCGGCGAATATGCATCTCGGCTGCAGCGGCCGTCATCCTCGCGATCGTCGTTTCCACCCTCACCCTCTTTTACGCCGGTTCGCACCGTGGCGGACAGACCGTACACAACTACTATACGCGCCTGACGGACAATCACCGGTCTGTCTTCACGCTGGACGACGGGACGAAAATCACGCTGAACAAAAACAGTCGCCTGACCTGGTCCGACGGATACGGACAGACCGAACGCCGCGTGAAAATCGACGGCGAAGCCTTCTTCGAAGTCACGCACAATCCGGAGCTGCCCTTCGAGGTCGCCTTTGAAATGGAAAACAGCGGCGACGCCTTTATCAAAGTGCTGGGCACCACGTTCAGCGTCCGGGCGGACGCAACGGCCGAAAAAATTGTCGCCACCCTGGTCGAAGGCTCCATCTGTTTCGACGTGCAGGGAAAGGAAATCGCCCTGAAACCCGAACAGCAACTGGAGTTCGCCGTCGCCGGAAAGAAGGTAAACATCCGGCGCGTCGACCTCGAAACGGAAACCGCATGGAAAGACGGACTGCTGAAATACAAAGCCGTCTCCTTTGCCAAACTCGTCGAAGAACTGAGCCAAATCCATGACGTGGAAATACAGGTCACGAACAAAAAACTGACGAATCCGTCCGTCACGGTTTCCGGCACGTTTGAAGACGGGCAGTCGATCGAACAGATCTTTGCCGTCATTGCAAGAAGCCTCCCCTTCCAATGGGCGAAAAAAGACGGCATCTACTATGTGCGTTAAGACAGTAAGATACATTCAAATAACCCAACCAAACGGAAGCAGAGATGAAAATAAAGTTTTTTTACAGACCGTGTAACGAACCGAAAAGAACAAACAAAAACCGTCCGGATATGACGGATGGGAATATAACTATTTACTTTTTAATTATGTGATACATGAAGAAAAATTTTTTTGTTATGAAACTCATTGGCATGATGCTTTGCATGGCGTGCATTCAGGCCCATGCCGACGAGTCGTATGCCCGGACTGCAAAAGTCTCGGTGAAAGTCAGTCATGCGCCTCTCGTCAAAATCTTTTCACTGATCGAGGAACAGAGTCAATACCTCTTTTTCTATGTGGATGCGGATGTCGAGCATGTGAAAGCGAGCGTGAACGTCCGCAAAAAAAGCATTCACGACGTACTGGAGCAGGTACTGCAAAACACGGACCTGACCTACGCCATCCATGACCGGAACGTGAACATCCTGCGCCGGGAGCTGACCGTAACGGCCGTACAGCAGCAGGCAAGGCGGGTAACGGGCGTGGTGACCGACGCCGCAACCGGCGAACCCGTCACCGGCGCCAGCATCGTTGAAAAGGGAACAACCAACGGTACGGCTTCCGGCATCAACGGCGACTTCTCGCTGGAGGTGAAACCTGATGCCGTGCTGAAAATTTCCTTTATCGGCTACGTGGAACAGGAAGTGAAAGTGACCGGCAACGCGCCCTTGCAGATCGCCCTGCAGGAAGACGTCCGGCTGATCGACGAAGTCGTTGTCACGGCTTTGGGTATCAAGCGCCAGGAGAAAGCGCTGGGATACGCCGTACAGACGGTCAAGTCCGACGTCATCACCACGCAGAAATCCGCGTTCATGGTCAGTGCGCTGACCGGAAAAATGGCCGGCGTCAAGGTCAGTACCGGAACGGAAATCCGGAACGGCGTAGGCATCAGCGTGCGCGGTGAAGGAGCGCTGGTCGTAATCGACGGTGTACCGCACGGCGACATTCATACGATTGCGCCCGAAGACGTCGAAGCCATTACCGTGCTCAAAGGCCCGACTGCCACGGCCATGTACGGCTCCGGCGGCGGCAACGGCGCCATCATGATTACTACCAAACGCGGCGAAACGGAAGGGCTACAGGTATCGGCCAGTAGCAGCAACACCTTCGAAGCCGGATGGCTGGCTTTCCCCACCACGCAGACGTCGTACAGTACGGGCGTAAACGGGAAATACAACCCGAACGTGATCGACCGGTGGGGCGACAAACTCGACATCGGACGCGAAGCCCTGCAGTACGACCCCTATACCTACACATGGAACATGCAGCCGCTCGTATCCAAAGGGAAGAATAATCTGAGGAACTTTATGGTAAATCCCTGGGTGACGAACGATAATATCAATGTGGCGTACAGGGGGAAAAATACCTCGTTCCGAAATTCGCTCACCTACGTCCACCGTCAGACCAACTGGCCGAACAACAAGGACGACCGGTTTCTGTACAGCATTGCAGGCGACATGAAGGTCGGCCGGTTCACCCTCGACGCTTCCGCCTCGATCGGACGCTATTACACCCCGCAGGAATTTGGCATCAGCGGCTGGAACATCGGCTATTTCCACCTGCTGAACAACCGCTACGGCGCCGAGTTCGACATCCGCGACTACCGCCAGGTGTGGGTGACCGGGCAGGAAAATATCACGCAAAACTGGTGGAATTCGTACAGCAACAACCCCTATTTTATTGCTTACGAAATGACCAGCAGCAACGCATCGACCCGATATTTTGCCCAGTCCAACGCTACTTACGAGATTGCTTCCTGGCTCAAGGCCGACGTCAGGGTAGGCGCCGATGTGAACAGCTACGAGAAGGAGACCATCATTCCCTGGGGCGATACGCGAGCAGAAAGTTTCTATGAAATGGGGCGCAGCCGCTATTGGAACTTCAACGCGCAGGCTTTGCTTAATTTCGACAAGACCGTCAGCGAATTTCGCATCGAAGGATTTGCAGGAGCATCCACGGGGCAGAGCGACAGGGATGGCCTGTATGCGGCCACTTCGGGCGGGCTGAGCGTCCCCGGATTCTATTCCTTGAAAGCCTCCAACGGGCCGGTACGTGTCGGATTCCATTCGATGGCTTACTGGTATGAAGAAATCGACAACGATTACTCAAGAAGCACCGGCAAAAAACAAAGTCTGTTCGGCAAGGCAGGCATTTCGTGGAGAAACGCCATCTTCCTCGAAGGCACCGCCCGCAACGACTGGGTGTCGGCGCTTTCCGCCGCCGAACGTTCGTTTTTCTATCCCTCGGTGGCCGGAAGCATTTCCCTGACCGAATTTCTGCCCAAAATCAAGTGGCTCGATTTCTGGAAACTGAGAGGGTCGTGGACGCAAACCAAGTCGCCCCCCGGCGTATATGCGATCAATCAGACGTATGCGTTTAACAACAATGTCTGGGACAACATGCCCGGCGCCAGCTATCCCGGCACCATCCGTTCGGCCACCTTGCAGCCAAGCGCCACCCGAACCTGGGAAGCGGGTACCGCTGCCTGGTTCCTGGACAGCCGGCTGAAGGTAGACTTCGCCTACTACGAAAAGCTGTACTACAACATGCAGGTGGACGCGCCCGTTTCGATTACTTCCGGATTCGAAAACGCCAAAATCAACAGCGGGGAAGAACGGATTCGCAAGGGAGTGGAACTGACCCTGACGGGCGATATCGTCAAAACCCGGGACTTCACCTGGACCTCCGCCGTCAACCTCGACCACTACGCATACAAGTATGCGAAACTGGATCCTGTGTACTCCTCGAAAGACCCGTGGATCACGGAGGGCGCATACGTCAACCAGCAAATCTGGGCGCGAAAAGAACGCTTCGAAGGGGAAATCATCCATCAGAACGGTCTGCCGGTCACACTGGGATACCGCCAGTCGTATGGACATTCCGATCCCGACATGGGCTGGGGATGGACGAACCAGTTGCGTTATAAAAATGTGGTGTTTGGATTCCAGTTCGACGGCGTGGTCGGCGGTGTGTTCTTCAACCGGATTCACGACTACATGTGGGACGCCGGCGCTCATCCCGGAAGCGACAACGAATACCGCTACGACGAAGTAGTGAACGGTTTGACCAACTATGTGGGCGAAGGTCTGAAAATCGTATATGGTGCAGCCAAGTACGACCAGTACGGGAATATTCTCGAAGACACCCGCGTGTTTGCCATCAACAACGTCCCCGTATCTTATCAGGCTTATATAATAGGCTATTACGATTATGAAGAAGACATGCGGGCGCTGGACTGGTTCAAACTCCGCGAGGTGAATATCGGATACGTGCTTCCCAAGACACTTGCCGAGAAAATACACACTTCGAGGGTCGAAGTATCCGTCGTGGGGCAGAACATCTATCTCTGGACGAAGGAAGCCTGGGGCGCCGATCCGGAATGGAATCCCGGACTGTCGTTGCAGCCTCCTACGCCGCGCCAGATCGGATTTAATATAAAAATTGATTTTTGAACACGATTAACAAAGTAAGAATATGAAAAAGATAAAACTATTCGCAGGAAGAAAATCCGGGAGTTTCACCGGTTGCATACTGGCTGCATGTCTGCTGTTATGCACCTCGTGTACGGGCGATTTCGATGACATCAATACGAACCGCGACGCGCCGACCACCGCCACCGCTTCGACGCTGGCTACCTCCATGCTGGGCAATATCATGAGATATAATCTGTCGGATCTGCACAGCGTGACGCGCTTCTTTATGGAGGATTATTTCCTGGTCAAAATGGCGGTTTACAGCGGAGAGCAGTGCGGCGTACAGTACAACAAGTTCGACGACAACTATTTCATGTACAATTTCGGCAAACGAAGCGATTACGTCGATCTGGGGTTCAGTAGCCTGCGCAACGCCGACAAAATGGTGGCGCTGACCACCGATCAGACGTATGACACCTACAAGGGCTTCGCCCTGTTCCTGAAGGCGTATCAGCTGTACTACATCACCTGTTTCTACGGCGACATCCCGTACGGCGAAGCCATCCAGGGCGAAACGCTCACGCTCACGCCCAAGTACGATACGCAGCGTGACGTGATGGCGCAGATTCTGGACGATCTCGACCTGGCCTACGGGCATTTCTCCAGGGCGACGGCGCCCCTGAGCGGCGATTTCGTCTTCGACGGGAACCTGGAGAATTGGAAGAAAGTAGTCAACTCCTTTGAACTGAACGTGCTGATCACGCTCTCGAAAAAAGAGTCCGAAGCCGGACTGCGCGTAAAGGAACGCTTTGCAGAGATTGTCGCTTCGCGGCCCCTGTTTGCCTCCAATGCCGACAACCTCGCCCTGACGTTCATCGATCAGGGTGGAATGTACCATGCCTTGAACGAGGCACGGGGGAATCTCTATTATTTCATGTGGCTGTCCGACTACTTCGTTTCGATGCTGAAGCGATACGAAGACTGTCGCCTGTTCAGTTTCGCCAAGCCGGCCCAGCCGCTGCTCGACGAAGGCCTGACGGGCGATTCGTTCGACGCGTATACCGGCATCGACCATACCCTGCCGTTTAATGAAACGCAAACCCTTGCCGACGAAAAGCGGGGCAGTCAGCTCAACGACCGGTACATCTTCTACCGGGTCGGGGAGCCTCTTGCCAAGCTGGGCTATGCACAGATGAACTTCGTGCTGGCCGAAGGCGCCCTGCGCGGCTGGATCGGCGGCTCGGCTTCCGATTACTACAAAAAGGGAATCGAAGCCGGCCTGACATTCACCATGCAGCATACGCCGAGCCAGTACAGCAATGGCCGTCCGATTACGGCGGACTATATCCGCGAGCATCTGGAAAAGCCTGCCCTGCAACTGACCGGTTCGTTCGAGGCGGATCTGGAGAAAATCATCGAGCAGAAATACATCGCTTCTTTCCTCCAGTACCAGCGCGACACGTATCTGGATTACCGGCGCACGGGGTATCCCCGCCTGCCCATCAATCCGTCCACCTCGCTTAACCTGGTACCCGACCGTATGCAGATGCGCTTGAAGTATCCGGCCAACGAACTGTCGTACAACCGTGCCAACCTGGAAGAGGCTGTTCAGCGGCAGTTCAGCGGATTCGACGATGAGAACCAGATCATGTGGCTCCTGAAATAGTGTAGGGGAAATAATGCTTTCATCTTATGAAGATAAAAATAATAGCCGCATTTCTATTCAGCATGGTCGTCAGTACGTTTGTGACGGCGCAGCCGGCGAAGCCGGAACTGAAGTTCGGGAAAAATGGACGGTTCAAGATCATGCAGGTGACCGATACCCATTACAATGCACTGGAAAATGCCGGAAGTACGCAGGAGTTTCTCCGCGAGGCCATCCGACTGGTGCAGCCCGACCTGATCATGCTTACCGGCGACATCGTCGTCTCGGAGAATACCCGCCGGGGATGGCAGGAGATAGCCGGTCTGCTGACCGGGTTCAGGATTCCCTGGGCGGTGGTATTGGGCAACCACGATTCCGAATACGAACTGACCAACAAACAGATCATCGAGCTGTTGTCGGAGTATCCGGACAACCTGACGGAAAACGGACCGGAGGATATCACCGGGAACGGGAACTATGTTCTGCCCGTCATTTCGTCTACGCATCCGGACAGGACGGCCGCCTCGCTGTACTGTTTCGACACCCGAAAACAGCACGAATGGATTGACTACACCCAAATGGACTGGTACCGTCAGCAAAGCCGTCGCCTCGCCGGACAGAACGGGGGAAAGCCGCTGCCTGCACTGGCGTTTTACCACGTGCCGGTTCCCGAATACAACGAGGTGATCGGCAAACCCACTACGGTAGGTTTACAACAGGAGACGGTCTGCTGTCCGACGTCCAATTCGGGTTCTTTCGTCGCCATGTACGAGTGTGGGGACGTGATGGGCATTTTTGTCGGTCACGACCACGACAACAATTACATCGGCTGTCTGCACGGCATCTGCCTGGCCTACGGCTTCAAGTCGGGGCGGCAGAGCTACGGCAAGATCGGACGCGGTGTACGGGTGATCGAACTTTGCGAAGGTGAACGGAAATTCAATACCCATCTGCTGCATCTCTACGACTGCAACAGGGACGAGGGTACGTGGACGCCGGTACGGCCGGCAGCCACCCTGTTTCCGGTCACCTTTCCCGATTCGTTCGCCGAAAAGAAATGATTTCTAATAAATAATTGAATGCAGTTTTTTGAATCTAAAATAGTTGATATATGATAAAAAGAGTTTTTATATTGTGTGTGCTTGCCGTTGGCTTGCTGATGCAAAGCTGCGAAGACAAAACGTTGACGGACCTGTCCGTCAAATATGAAAGTCTGATGCTGCCGGTGGGCGAAAGCGCGCGGATTAAAGTGACGTTTACGCCGGAAGATGCCGACAATGTACTGCTGGTATGGTCGTCGAGCAACGAAAGCGTAGCTACCGTGAAAGACGGAGTGGTGAGCTTCGTCGGCGTCGGGACGGCCGTCATCACCGTGAGCTGTGGAAATATCTCCAAAACAATCCATGTGGAAGGCGCCATCCGTTCGCTGAGCGTGGCCGTTCCGGAGGGGACGGAAATCCACGTGGGCGCCGAGTTTACGCTCACGACCACTCCCGATCCTGTCGATGCGCAGGTATCGGTGGTCTGGAGTTCGGACAATGAAGCGGTGGCTACCGTCAGTTCCACCGGCGAAGTGACGGTGGTGGGCAACGGTACGGCCAACATCACGGCAACCGCAGGCCCTGTGGTCGTCACTTATCCCGTCGTCTGCGAAAATCTGCTCGAATCGGCCATAGGCTACTGGGAATTCGACGATCCATCCTCCATCGGCAAGCCCATCAAAGGCAAACCGCTGGTGCCGCAAGGCGAAGGCATCAAGTGGGTAGAAGGTCCCTCGGCCGACAACCTGGCCATTGAAGTGCCTATGCACGAGTATATCATCGCCGACCTGACGAATGCCAAACCCAACGGCGGTCCCGAAAGCGAAACGCCGCAGACCGACCGGGCATACCAGTGGTCGATGATGATGGATTTCCGCCTCCCGACTGTAGGGGGTTACTATTACACCCAGCACGGAGGCGTCAACATGGGCGACGGCGACTTCTTTGTCCGTTACAGGTCCGACCAGATCGACGCAGGGAAAGGCAGCTACATTCCCATTATCGCCGGGAATCCGGCCGAACCCTACACGCCCTGGATTCGCATGGTGATCACATGCAACAACGCCGTATTCCGGATGTATTGCAACGGCGTGGAAGTGGCGAAAGAGGGCGGCGGTTATCCCCTGGTACAGGATCTCGACGCACGTTACAGTCTTCCGGTCCGCAGTCTGCTGTATATCTTTGGCGAACCCAACGGCACCACCGCCGACGGCAAACCGAACTTTGCCGCCAGCGACGACGACAAACCGTTCCCCTGCGCCGCCATTGCCTTCTGGGACAAGACGCTGAGCGCCGGTCAGGTACAAGCCCTGGGAGGCATTGCACACTGATACCGGAACCGTAGCGTTTTGACATGTGAATAGTAGCGTGCAGATTATAGATGTCTGCACGCTATTTTTTTATCGGGTGTATCCAATAGAGTATGCCGGTATAAGCGTAAAAATCACATACCGTCACTTTGGAACAAAAACGGGTGATTTTTACCCCTGCACGGTATAACATTACCGTTTTTTCATGATGCTGTTCAGCACACGCACAGACGAGATAAGTTTATCGGTTGAGGTAAATATGTCTACATTCCAGACGTGCGAGGAACGTCCCCTGTGAATGGCCGTTGCGACTGCGCGGACGGTGTCGCCCTCATGCGCCGACGAAAGGTGATTGCCGCTGATTTGCATACCAACCATCATCTCGTCCGGCGCGCAGAGGATGAAGGAACCCAGTCCGGCGACCGTCTCGGCCAGCGCCAGCGTCGCGCCGCCGTGCAGGATGCCGAAGGGCTGGCGTGTGCGGTGGTCGACGGGCATAGTCGCTTCGACCCGCTCTTCCGAGGCATACGTATACTGGATGCCCAGATTCCCCATCAGCGCATGGCGGCCCTGAGCGTTCAACTGATCCAGGGGGACGGCGGAATGATGAATGGCAGACAGGATATGCTTCTCGACCGCGGTAGCCACGCCGTCGGATTCGTTGCTGTCCGTCACATAGTCGGCGCACGCCTTGACGGAGGCTTGCGCGTTGCCCATCGCCACTCCCAGACCGGCCATCTGTATCATGGTCACATCGCAAACGCCGTCGCCGATGGCGATGACGTCTTTCGCGTCAATGGACAGTTTCTCCATCAGCCAGCTTAGCGTATTGGCCTTGTCGATGTATTGCGGAACAATCTCCAGAAAATAGTTTTCCGACCGGAACACGTCCAGCGAACCGGCGAGCCGTCTTTTCCAGTGCGCCTCCAGACGGGTCAGCGCCGTTTCGTCCTCACTGACGAGCATACATTTGCAGGGCGAAAAGTCGATGGCGTCCGCAAAACCGGAAACGCCTTTCACGCACATGCCGTTCAATTCCGCTTCCCTGCGGATGCGCCCGTTCTCCGGATGTGTCGTGAGAATCGTATCCCCGTGATAAGTAAAAATGGGAAACCCGTTTTGCCGCGCTTTCCGTTCCAGGTAGGGAAGCAACTCCGGGTCTATCCGTTTTTCGAACAGCAGCTGATCATCCGGCATTTGGATAATCTGTCCGCCATTGTAGGAAAGGATAAATCCGCCGTTTTTATCCATCGCCAGTTCTTTCACCAGCGCCCTCAGGCCGTATGTCGGCCGGCCGGACGCCAGCACAATCCGTACACCCAAATGCTGTATCTTCAATAACGCCGTCTTCGTACGGGGCGTTATTTTCTTCGCTTCGTTAAGCAACGTGCCGTCCACGTCAAGTACCAACAGTTTGCAGTTCATCTCTCTGGTTTTATGGCCACAAATATAATACTGTTTTGGCGATATGGAAAATTTTTGCAGCCTTTTGGGTGCATTTGACTGCGTCGAGGATGATTTCGTGTTCCGGATGAACCTGCGCCGTTCCACATCGACACGCCGTTGACCGGAGCGGACCATATCTCGCTTCAGAAAGAAAACTGCATCTTCATCCGCAGGCCGTAGTTGGGTGTATGCGGATGGTCGCGGTACGAAAGACGCCATACATAGTCGAGGCGCAGCACCTTGAAGATGTTATCCACGCCAACGCTGGCTTCCATGTAGGGGCCTTCCGTCATCAGATAGCTGTTTGCGGGAAAGCGATACAGTCCCGCACCGTCTTTGTCCGGATTGTTTTTGTCGCTCAGACCGCCGTACCAGCCCCGGAAGGCAAATACTTCACGCAGTTTCAGGTATTTGATGAGCGGGAGACGGTTAAACAACGCACCATTCATGAAATACGTAAGCTCCCACGACACATACCGGTCGTTGATAAATTCCATCGGGTCCATCAGGGTATACGATTCCGCTTCGATGCTGTAGGAAAGGTTGGCGTTCGGAATAACCAGCAGCGGATAGGGCACCCTGTCCCATACCGCGCCGGCCTGACCGTAAAGGTCGACGTATCCGAAGGGCGACATCCAGAAGCGCTTCCGGATGCCGAGGTCGGTACGGCTGTAGCGGTAGTCGGAGCCGAGCAGGCCTTTGGGCGAAAAGACGTGACTCAGGGTAAACACGGGTGCATCCAGCGTGACGGGATAGCGGTAGTTGCGCGACTGGTAAAACTTTTCATTCGACGCCCAACGCACTTTCCCTTCCAGCTGGGCGGAATGGTAATGACCGGCCGGAACGGCGCCGCCATCGGGCAGTATCTTTTCAAAAGGCACGTCCGGCGTCGCCCATTCCGTCACGTGACGCGCCGAAAGGCCGTATCCCCAGCCGTTGTAATGCTCGTGATAATAGCTCAGTTCGGCGGTACGCATATACGTAATCAGGTTGTTGCGCCGCCGTTTCAGCATCATGAAAAGGTTGTCGGGATTGGTGTAGAGATAATGCTGTCCGATCTGGTTGATGTCGTGCTTGAATTCCGCCCGCAGGTAGTGGAAAGGATATTCCTTGCGGAACGTCTTCTTGTCGTTGAAGGAATACTCCAGGATAAGGTCGCCCTTGAACCTCCGGTCTCCGGCGCCGTAGGCCAGGTAACCGTCCGCGAAAAGCCGGCGGCTGAGGTTGACCGTAGTTGTCCCGCCGAGGCGAAAGCGGGCGCCTTCCAGCGAATTGCCGCTGATGAACGTGTTCACCGGCCCGAACTCAAACTTGCTATCCGTTTCGGAAGTCTGGACGTATCCGTTAATCAGTGCACCGGCGACTTTTTCCGTCCAGTAATAGGCCGGTACGGCACGCAGGCGCGCCATCATCTTGTCCACGGACGTCTCCCGTATTTCCTTTTCCCTGATCCGGTGATCGCGCCAGAAGGCTTCCGGCAGCTTGCGCGCTTCGCTTGCTTCCACGACCGACGCCCCTTCCTCAAAAACAGCCATGTCGCCGGGCGGATCAAAGGAATGGCGGTGATGGAGGCAAATCCGGCGGGCGTAAAAACCCTTGGACTTTTCGGTGATCCGGAACTCCACGATGATGTCGTTTTTGGTCATCAGCCGCGTCCGGCGGTCTTCGGTACGGTCGAAGCGCTGTTCTATCGTCATGTGACCTACGTAATTCAGGTTGATGGCCTTCGGCACGTTGAGGGCGATCTGCTTCACGAAATACGTCGAGTCCAGCGTGATATACAGATGTCCGGTAAACCCGAACGACTCCGAGTTGTAGGGCACAAAAGCCAGGTCTGCACACGGTTCGCCATCGATGTCCAGCGTGTCGAGCAGGTAGTATTTGTAGAAATACGGGGCAAACGACGCCAGCGGACTGACAAAGCGGTTCAGGAACAGCGGGATGTTATCCTGAAAAATATCGACTTCCCGGAATACTTCTTCGATAAACTGCCGGGTACCGTCTTCGGGGAGAATGTCGATCAGGCCGTCGCGCCGGTGAGCCTGTATGACCTGCTTTTCCGAGCGCGGCGACTTCCGGCAGTACGTCTGTCCGATGATTTCCTCGTCGAAGACGGGCAGGATCGTTTTGCCGGTAATGGCCGACGTGTCGATATAATCAAAGATGAAATCAAACTGTTTATAAATCCGCCTGCTCCGGGCTTTTTCCTCGTCGAAATCGTTGCGTGCCAGGATTTTCTGTTCATAGGTGCCGTAGCTGAAATAGTCGTGGTTGCGCGGGTCGTTCAAGTTGCGCCGCGCGATGACCTCTTCGATAAAGTCCACCGCCGGATTGTTTTTCCGGGAATAGCGTTCTTTCCGTGGACTCACCACCACATCAGCCAGTTGATAGACAACCGGCTGGAGATGTATCGTCAGCCGGTTTGCGCCCGCCTGCACGGGCTGCCGGTATTCCGCATAACCCACCGCCGAAACCACCAGCAGTGCACTGTCCAAATGTGCCTTGAAGGAAAAATGGCCATCCCCGTCCGTAGCGGTTCCGAAAGTCGTACCTTTCAAGTAAACCGATACACCGGGTATGGCCTCCTTTGTCAACGAATCCGTGACATATCCTTCCGCCAGGATCGTACGTTGCGCATAACTGTTTACGGAGCAACCGGCGAACCATATAATCAGTAAAAACAATGCCTCTATCGGATGATTTCCTACTTTCATTCCCTTGTCGTCAAACCCACCATGAATTAATCCGCTGCAAAAGTCGGATTTATTTTTCACACAACAGTGGTATGTATCATGTTTAAATTAGTCGGAATGTCGCTTTTTATATGGAAAACGGGGCTTACCTGCTGCACAGTCAAAGTTTCGGCAAGGTCCACGGAGCGCGGTATTCCTTGCAGCGCAAGGCATCCGCTTCGGCATCGTTGAACGTTTTGCCATCCCAGCTCAGTTTCTTGCCGGTGCGATAGGCGATGTTGCCCAACTGCGAAAATTTGGCGATATGGGCGCCGATTTCGATGCTGGCGTTGCAGTTGCGGTTGCGCGTTTTGATACATTCCAGATGATTCTTTACATGCAGATTCAGTCCGCCGCCGCCATGCGCCTTTTTCAGCGGTACCGCTTCCATGCGCGCCACGCCGTTGGCCGTTTCGGGGATCACCTCCCAGCCGCCGCGGTCAATCACCAGCGTGCCGTTTTCGCCGACAAAGCCCAGTCCGTGTTCCCGTCCGTAGAAGCCGTCGTGAATCCCGGTGGCATGGTCCCACAGCACGGTGAAGCCGTCGAACGTATAAATCGTCTGCAACAAATCCGGCGTTTCGCAGGCGCTGTCGGGATAGCCGAACTTTCCGCCCGCGGCCATAACGGATTTGGCGGCCGTCACATCCATGCCGAACAGCACATAGTCGAGCAGATGTACGCCCCAGTCGGTCATCAGTCCGCCCGCATAATCCCAGAACCACCGGAAGTTGAAGTGGAAGCGGTTGGGGTTGAACGGACGCTTGGGCGCCGGCCCCAGCCACATGTCATAGTCCACTCCCGGCGGGACGGGTGCGTCGGGTTTGACGGGAATGGCCGGGCACCAGGCCAGGTACGTAAAGACGCGCACGGTACGTATTTTCCCCAGTTGGCCGCTGCGGATGAACGCGACGGCTTCCTGCCAGTGCGGATCGCTACGCTGCCACTGCCCCACCTGTACGACGCGGTTGTACTTTTCGGCCGCACGCACCATGATGTTACATTCTTCGATACTGTTGCCCAGCGGCTTTTCGCAGTACACATCCTTGCCCGTTTCGCAGGCGGCTACCAGTTGCAGGCAGTGCCAGTGGTCGGGCGTACCCACAATCACCAGGTCGATGTCTTTGCGGTCAATCAGTTTGCGCCAGTCACCGTACAGGTATTTCGGCTTCTTTCCCGCGATTTTTTCCACCTGGCCGGCTTTGTCGTTCAAAACACCTTCATCGACGTCGGCCAGCGACACACATTCCACTTCGGGATTGTCCAGAAAGACTTTGAGGTCTGCGAATCCCATACCGTTGCAGCCAATCAGTCCAACCCGGATTTTGTCATTTGCACCGACTTCATGCAGTCCGGATTTCACTGCAAACGGGTGAACAGCCAGTCCGGCGCCCAGCAGGGACGCCTGACGGATAAAATTTCTTCGTGTTGTCATATTTTTCAGCATTTAAAAGAGTGAATAATTTCCGCAAATATAAGACAAACAATTCATACAAACGGCCTTTCTATCCGGTTTTTTCCAAATAAATCCATTACCTTTGCCGGACAGACAACGATGAAAAAGAAATTACCCATATTGGAGCAAGTCACTGTCAGCGGAATAGCCGCCGAAGGCAAGGCAATTGTCAGATACGGTGAGCAAGTGGTATTTGTGCCGTTTGCCGTACCGGGCGACGTAGTCGATATTCAGCTGACAGGAAGGAAAAACTCGTATGCCGAAGGCCGGGTCATCCGGTTTCATGCGTATTCGCCGCAGCGCGTCGCGCCTTTCTGCGAACACTACGGCGTTTGCGGCGGCTGCCAGTGGCAAATCCTTCCCTACCCCGAACAGCTCCGCAGCAAACAGCAGCAGGTCGTCGACCAGCTGACCCGTATCGGCAAGATCGAGCTGCCGGACATTTCCCCCATTCTGGGTTCCGAAAAAACGCAGCGCTACCGTAACAAGCTGGAGTTTACCTTTTCCGACAGCCGCTGGCTGACGGAAGACGAAATCCGTTCCGGCCGGTCGCCGGAGGAACGCAATGCGCTGGGGTTTCATATCCCGGGGAAGTTTGACAAGGTGCTGGACATCCGCACGTGCCACCTGCAGGACGAGGTTTCGAACCGCATCCGGAACGAAGTCAGAGCCTTTGCGCTGGAGCAGGGGTTCACGTTTTTCAATCTGCGGAACCGCGGCGGCCTGTTGCGCAACCTGATCATCCGCACGGCAACCACCGGCGAAGTCATGCTGATTGTCATCTTCTACGAAGACGACGAACCCCGGCGCACCGTCCTGCTGAACCACCTGGCCGCCCGTTTTCCCGAAATCACCTCCCTCCTCTACGTCCTGAACCCAAAGGCCAACGACACGATCACCGACCGGGAAGTACATGTTTTCAGGGGAAAACCCTTCATTACGGAACAGATGGAAGACCTGAAATTCAAAATCGGACCGAAATCGTTTTACCAGACGAACAGCGAGCAGGCTTACCGGCTGTATTCGACGGTCCGCGATTTCGCCGGGCTGACCGACACGGAGCATGTCTATGACCTCTACACCGGCACGGGAACCATTGCCAACTTTCTGGCCCGGCGCGCCGGACGGGTGACCGGCATCGAATACGTTCCCGAAGCCATCGACGACGCCAGGGCCAATGCCGCTTTCAACGGCATCGCCAACGTGCATTTCCTGGCGGGCGACATGAAAGACCTGCTGACCGCCGGTTTCATTCAGGCGCATGGCCGGCCGGACGTCCTGGTCACCGACCCACCTCGCGCCGGCATGCACGGGGATGTGATCAAAACCGTCCTCCTTGCCGCTCCCCGGCGCATCGTGTACGTGAGCTGCAACCCGGCCACGCAGGCGCGAGACCTGCATTTGCTGGCTCCGGACTACCGCATCGTCAGGGTACAGCCCGTCGACATGTTCCCGCATACCCACCATGTGGAAAATGTCGTCCTGATGGAACGAAAGGGTGCATTCTATGTTCCGCTTGGATATTAGAAACCGTTTAAATTTAGAATAAAACATTGGCGATCCGTTGTTTGTTTGGATGACAGGTCGTATCTTTGGGGTTCTCAAAACAGAAAGAACGATGCCAAATGATCCGACAGACTTGACCGACCGCCCATACGGTGCCATATTACAACTAATCGGCTTTCTTACGCAACTTCGGCCCACTTTTATCAGGGAGCCTTTGACCGCATCGACAGTCGATTCGGACGGTCGCCAAACGGGAAGGCCCTTCGCAGGCCTCTATTCTCTGCAAGCCCCCATAGGCGCGGAAATCACCTGGGCGATGAGTTTCATCCTTCAAAGGATGAGATCCGTCACCCAGGCGATGAAACCCGTCACCCAGGTGATGAAGTCTATCCGTCGACTTACGAAACCCATCACCCAGGTGATGAAGTCTATCCTCCGACTTATGAAACCCATTACCCAGGTGATGAAGTCTATCCTTCGACTTATGGAACCCATCGCCCAGGTGATGAGTTTCATCACCCAGGCGATAGCGGCATCCATACCCCCGAAAAAAACAACTCTTATCTATAAGTCAATTAATAATCAGGACAATGGAAAATTGGGTGGGCGTTTTCATCCGTCCTGCGGTCAGGGTGCTGACGGCAAAGTTGGCTTTTTTTAACTGCCTTACAACCCTTCTCCGACCCGAAAAATTGGATATAAACGGTAGCTCCACAGGAGAGGGGAGCGTAACGTCGATTTCCAGCGCACACTGCCGGTTGAATTGAATATCGACACAGTCAAATATACCCGTCTTCACGGGCTTTTTTGGATTATTATGTTTTTTTGGTTCGCAAAGCGTTTCCTTATCTGAAAAAATAATAGTACCTTTGCCGCAATTTTTTACGCAACAAAATATTGACTATCATTATAAGCGAAGGTAAAACCATGGCTACAAAGATGGACTACATAAAAAAGCTCATAACGGGGTGCATCATTTCGCAACATACAAATGTCCTGCGATACAGCGATTCCCTGACGAAGGCAACTTTCTTGCAGTGGACAGTACGTAAACGGCTGTCGACGGCAACTCATTCTGGGATATCCCGAACCTGTTCCGGCAAGGAACCGGTCTGTTCGGGCATATTCCGGAAAAGAAGTGCTTTGCCCGCATCGAAACGCGACTGCGCAAGCTGTTTCCCGCCGGGGCTGCGTGTTTGAAAAATGAATAGCAACATAACAAATATAACAAACAAAGTAACATAACATAAAAAAGCAACATAACGTAAACATCTGCATAACGGCAGGTGTTAATCTAATAGACAGGCGTCCATGTAATATTGTACGTCCACATAGAAGGTAGAGATCAACATAACAAGATACAAATATGAATACATCAAAAATCAGTAAGACGACGCGCAAACTGCGATGCGCAAAAAGAATTTTCTTTTATTTATTCCTGTCGGGATGTCTGGGTATATCATCCTTCGTCCGGGCACAGTCGATTTCCACTTCGGCTACTGCCGGAAAGGAATTTTATGTCTCGTTTCTCGATAACGGCGCCGCCACTCCGGAAAAGTTACTGCTGAAAGTGGTGGTCGAGAAACCCTGCCGTATTACAGCCCAATATAACAACACAAACGCCTACTACTGGAATAATACCCCGTTCGCACCGGGCATTTATACGGCGGAGGTATCGTATGATGACATGGTCGGTACGGGAACGGGAATAACTTCCAAAACTATGACCGTTACTTCGACGGAAGACATTAGTGTGTATGCCATCTATCACGCTGCTGCAAGTACGGATGCTACAGTCATTCTGCCCGTTTCGGCCTGGGGAAGCACCTACTTGCCGGCGACAGGGAAACCGGCGACCGGTCACGGGACTGCTTATTCCGTTGTGGCAAAGGAAGATAATACCAATATAACTCTGTTGCATGACAACGTCCAGCTTATATCTCTGAATAAAAATGAGGTCTATCATTTTTATGCACTTTCCGGTAAGGACCTCACAGGGACCATGGTCTTTTCTACTTCTGGTAAGCCGATCGCCGTTTTTAGCGGAGCGCCACTGACCGCCGGCGCCTCCGGAAACAATTACGGGACTCCATTGAGCACTGGTTCGGACGATCATGGCTACGAGCAGATGTGGAGTATCGACAAATGGGGAAATGACTTTTTTGTCTGGCCGGCGGGCGATGCTGCCAACGTGGAAGGAATCATAGGGATTGTTGCGCTGCAGAGCGGTACGCAGGTTACCGTTTCCGGAGGCATCAGCGGAGGGCCTCTCTCCTATAATAACATGACTACGGGAGATAAGGAGTATATCTGCGGGATCTCGGGACTGACGCGGGTTACATCCAACAACCCCATTATGGTATTCACCGTCCTTCCCGATGCGTCGGTCACCTATATTCCCCCCACGAAAAATCGTGTCACACGCGCGGTGCTGTCTCCGTTTAATCTTACGGATCATGCGTATACGAACATTACGACTCATGTCGCTGAAATGTTAATACCGGCCAGGCACTGGAACCGGACGGAGATCAGGGAAAATGGCGGGATCGTTTCCAATGCGACCTGGACGGTAACTCCCAGCGCCGATTTCCCCGACTGGTACACGGTACGCAAGAATGTGAACGCTACGGACAGGATTGACGTATCCTGCCCCGGCGGACTGCTGGCCTACATGTACGGATTCGGAGATGACGAGAGTTACGGTTACCTGGCGGGCGCGGGAGCGTATGATTTCATTGATCTCCCCGACCTCCCCGACAACGTGGTGGAGACGGACTGCGCCGTTCCGGTGACCGCCATGAACTGGAGTATAAACACCAGCCCGATCCAGCTGGGTAATAATAACATCTCCGTCTATCAGACGCCTTACGTGGGCGACCTGGATAATGACGGCCATGTCGAAATTGTCGTGGCCGGCAATTATACCGGCGACTCTACCGTAAACTGGGCATACAGTACGACGAAGATTCATGTTTTCGACAGAGGCAACTATACGTCCCAACAGATCACCGTGCCGAAATTTGCCACGGCCGGCCGGGGACAGATCGGCCTGGCCAAGCCGAACGCTACTTCGAATGGATACATTGTGGTGGCCGCTATGGACCAATACCTGTATGCCTACAACAAGACGGGAGGTCAGCAATGGGTTCAGCAATGGAAATCGAACAAACTCTATACCACGTATACTGGGAGTAACCCCACCGGGTATATATCCGGAAACATTATGTTTTCGGATTTCAACGGTGACGGAAATACGGAAATCGTTACGGGAGACCGGATTTTTGACCTGGAAAAAGGGAAACTGCTGCTTGACTGCCGGTTTTTAAATGGCAACAAGAATATCAATACCCCCTGTGTATCGGTCATAGACGTGACCGGAGACGGCAAGCCCGAACTGGTCTGGGGTGGAAACGTCTATTCCATCGTAATTACAAACCCGTCAGATTCCACGGGAAATTCATACACCCGAATTACCCAGGTCACTGATGTGGACGCACTGACCGGGTTGCCCAACGATTTGGTCACGGCTACCATTCCTGCGGATTTTGACCTGGACGGACAGGTGGACATTCTGGCTTACGGGAAATCTTATTTTTATGTATATGACCCGTTGAGCGGCAACGTCAAAGTAAAGCACTCCATACTGGCTGCCGACCAGGGCGAGGGAACCCCGTTTGTCGGAGACATTGACGGCGACAAATATCCCGAAATCATGTACGGCGAAAGTCCGAGTCCCAATTATTATATTGTTGCATTGGATATAGATGTCGCCGCCGGTACAGCAAACTTGAAGTGGCGAAAGAAAACGACCGACGAAAGCCAATATACCGGATTGACGCTGTTTGATTTCGACCAGAACGAAACATTTGAAATCCTGTACAGGGACCATGATTCACTGCGCATATTTAACGGTTACGATCAAAATAGCATGAATGTGGCAGTGGCCAGCATACCCTGTCTTTCGTATACGCAAGGCGAATACCCCGTAATAGCCGACGTGGACAACGACGGGGAAGCGGAAATCGTTGTGACCGGCTCGCCGAAGAATGGCGACATGAAAAAAGGATATGTTTTTATTTTCAATCCGGGCCCCGGCGCAAGATGGGCGCCGGCGCGCAAGGTATGGAACCAGTACGCTTACAATGTGGTAAACATCAAAGAAGACCTGACCGTCCCGAAAAAGATGTTCAACATCGCCACCATCATGGCCGGGCCGGACTCCATTGTCGGCACATGGGACGACATCCAGCCCTTCAACGGCTTCCTGAAACAGGCCACCCGGATAGACCAGTTCGGCAACATGGTCATGTACGCCCCCGACGTGCGGCTGGCGGGCAATCCCGTCTTCACCTACGGCGCCCCAACCAGCGGCGACTCGCTGCGGATTGTGTACACCGTCTTCAACGCAGGCACATCCGGCTTTCAGTTGCCGCTTCCCGTGAGTCTGTACCGCAACAATGCCACTGTGCCCGCTATTTTTTCCAAATCCATTTCCCCTGCCGGCATGGAGACCCTCAATCCGGGCGCTTTGCTGACGGACACCATCGTCATCTACAACTTTTCGACGCAATACTCGCTGAACGACATCCTGATTCTGCGTCTGAACGACAATGGCAGCGGCAACGGCAACGAACAGTCGGAGTGCAACACGGCCAACAACACGTTTGGAATACAACTTCTGGACCTCCTCCTGCAAACGCGCAGCGACACGCGCACGGTGCAGCAGTATTACTGGACGGAAATCGACGTGCTGGCGAACGACATCCTGCCGGATGCCCTCTTTGCCGGCTCCTTCAGCCTGCTCGATTCCGTCATGCCGGAACACCGTCCCGCGGCCGGCACGCTCTCCGTGACCGGCACGGGCCGCAACAGCCGGCTGATCTACCAGAACAACGGCATGGACGGACTGACAGACCACATCGACTCGCTGGTTTACCGCTTCCGCATCAACCCCGGCACGGGCAACGTCAGGGAAGTCCGCGCCACGGTCTACATCTACATCCTCGAGGAGACGCACGGCGCCTCGACCTGCTCCGACCGTTCCTTCACGGCCACGCTCCGGGGCCCCTCCGGGGTCAACTTCCGCTGGTACGCGGGGACAACGTTAGGGGATACTACGGTATGTTTCCATGCCGGCGCATCGTACCCGTTCGGCACGCTGACAACCAGCCGCCCGTGGCAGTGGCAGGTACGACCGGTGAACGTCACCGGCGCCACCGTGCCGTCGAACCTTGCGGACAGTTTCCCGCCGGCATGGCTCACCGTGCACGTCACCGACGCCAGCGCGCCGCACCCGATGCGCTGGACGGGACTGAAAGACAGCCTCTGGCACAATCCGGAAAACTGGGTGGAAACGGTGACGGCCAACGGACAGACGTATGAAACGCCCGTCTCCTGGTCGCCCTCCGCCTGTACGAACGTGGTGATAACGTCCGGCGTACCGCACTACCCCGCACTGGTGGATTCGGCCTGGTGTAACAATATCCTGGTGCAGGACCGCGCCCTGCTCGC
>JAISWC010000301.1 GCA_031271245.1 Tannerella sp.
GAATAAATCGTTAAAGATCACTTTTTCAACGCGAATAAAATAATCCTGTCTCCACCCGAATATGTATCGTCTGCCGTTCATCGCTGCTTTGTTTTTCGATTCCTACTTCAACGTAATCACATTGTTTTCTTCATCTTTCTCTACCTTGAACCTGTGTATTTTCCGAATCATGCGGATGATATCGTCAATACTGTCCCGATGCCGGAATTTCCCGGTGTATTCCCAGCGGTAGATGGACGGGTCTTTCACCTCGATCGTCACATCGTAATACACTTCCAGTTTCTTCAGCACATCGGCCAGCAGTTCATTATGAAAACTGTATATGCCGTCTTTCCACAGGAAGCAGTCCGGATGCCGGATTTTTTCCACGCTCATCCGCTTTCCCCGGACAGAGACCTGTTCGTTGGGTTTCAGCACGATGCTTTTTAATTTGGCTTCGGGAAAGCAGACTTTCAGACTCCCTTCCATCAAACTTGTCTGTAGCGTCTGCTCTTCCGGATTACTGTTTACGTTGAAACTGGTACCCAGCACTTCCATCTCCACCCCCTGCGAAGTCACAATAAAGGGCCGTCCGGCATCTTTCTCCACTTCAAAAAACGCCTCGCCCTCTACCGTCACCCGCCGTTCACGGTTGGCAAACCTGGACGGATACGTCAACCTTGTTTGCGCATTCAGCCATACGCGCGTTCCGTCCTGCAGGGTCACCTGCACACGCTGGCCGGCGGGTACGGACAGGGTGTTCGTGATGATTTCCGCCTCCATCCGGCGATGCATCTGCTCGACCGTCAGCCGGTGAGTGGCCACCACCAGTGCGGCGACAGCGGCCACACAGGCAACCGTCCGCACGGTCATCCGGCGGATTTTCCGCATCATGATCCGCCGCATGAACCGGCGGTAAGCCTTTTGGCTTTCCTCCGGATCATACGTCACCTGATCGGACAGCGCCGTCAAAGCCAGTATGTTCTTGACTTCAACAAACTGCGCTTTCAGTTCGCCGTCCGAGGCCAGCCGTTTCATAAATGCCGCTTTTTCCGTAGCATTCAACTCGTCCAGGAGATATTCCCGTAATTCCTTATCCATTTCAATATCCATTTCTATTATAAGACACTTGAACTGGCAAAATCCGCTAAACGGAAAGCGATTTTTTTTCCCTGATGCCGCAAAAACAGGACTGATTTGCTGCTAAACGGCTACAAAACAGCCATGAAGCAACAAAAAAAATTTCAGTCGAAGGGTACATTCCAAAATGTCGTTTTTTGACTTAACCACAAAGGGCACAAAATTTTTTTACACAAAGGACACCATGTTGCTTTGTGTCCTTTGTAGTAAAGAGGTTTCCGGATCGTTCCGTATCAGTTTCGGCGGTCTGAGACAGATAAATCCGGCATTTTGGAATACACCTTTTTTTCGTAAATGTACTGCTTATTTTCTGACAATGCCTAACAGCTAACAAAACCATCCTGCGCGCAGTATAGCACCTCAATCTAATATTTCGCCCTGTTTTTGCCACCGCAACTATAAGGGTTTGCTAACGGTCTTCCTGTTTCGCGGCAGGTTGGAATACATCCCAAAAATTGCATCGCTGAAACATTTAATTTTTTTTATGGCTTCGTCGTGTTATGTTTTGCGTTTACACTTGTCTATGGTTATGAAAATGGAACAGGATCAGTTTAAACGGGAAGTGATGCCGTTGCGTGGCCGGATGTTTGCCTGCGCGCAACGACTACTCGGGCAGACGGAAGATGCGGAGGATGTTGTCCAGGAAGTCTTTCTGAAGCTCTGGGTCATGCGCGGCGAGTTAAAAAACTATGACAGCCTTGCGGCGCTCTCCGTTCAAATCACGAAACACCTTTGCCTGAACCGGCTGAATGCGTCCCGCGTGTATCGGGAACCCTTGGACGGCGTGGCTTTGGCCGGCGAATGGCCTTCTCCCTACGATCAACTGGAACAGAAGGACAGTCTGACACAGGTGATGAGGCTGATCGACCGGCTGCCCGGACTTCAACAGACCATCCTTCGCATGAAACATATCGAGGGGTTGGAAGTCGAGGAAATCGCCGGACTTACCGGAAGTAATCCGGAAGCGGTGCGGATGAATTTGTCCCGCGCCAGGAAAAAGATACGGGAACTGTTTATGCAAATGTAAAAAAGAAAACAAATGAATGAATATCAGGAAATAGAAAAATTGCTGGAACGTTTTTTCGAAGGACGGACTTCCGGCGAAGAAGAGCAGCGATTATACCGTTTTTTCGCACAGGACGCGCTTCCGGAACAGTGGAGGCGATACAGATCTCTGTTCGGCTACTTCGAAACCGCACTGGCGGAAGAATGCCGGTTGCCGGACAGCAACCTCCGGCTCCTCCCGCCCCCGCGCCGGAGACGCCGGATGGTATGGGTAGGCGTGGCCGCCCTGCTGGCGGGGGTACTGGCAGGTATCCTTCTCCTGAAGGAATCGACGCGGTTTGATCCCTATGAAGGCAGCTATATTGTGCGGGACGGCGTACATATCACCGACCCGAAACAGATAAGACCCGAACTGGAAGCGACCGTCCGGGACGTCATGCAGCAGCAGGAGCAGCAGGAGCAACTGCTCCGGACGTTCGACGATCCGGACAGCTTCGATCCGGCCCTGCGCCTGGAACAGCAAATCGAAGCGCTGTACTGTGAGATGCTGAACAGCATTCAGGACGGGGAAATCAGACGGGAAGCAGAAAAAATACTGGATATTAATTGTAACAACTAATTTTAAAACAAAATGATTATGAAAGTAAGAAAAAGATGGATGGCAGTAATGGCGCTGCTGCTTGCAGGCGGCGCGTGGATGGAACCGGCGGCGCAGGAAACGATTGACGCGCTGGTCAAAAAGTGTGAGAGCCTGGACAAGGTAAAAGTGAATATTGTGCGTAACCGGGACCCGGAAACGAAAGAAGTAACGAGGTCGATAGTGAGCATCCTCATCCCGCTTCAGTCGCATCAGGCGTTGATCGATGGCTTTGTGGCCGCTTTCCAAAAAGAAAAGGAAAATGCGGAACAGGAATTGGAAAACAGGGAAAACGGAAAACTGATAAGCCTGTTTTACCGTTTTGAAAAGAAATCGTATTCACTCAGCATGAATAACGGGGAAGCCGTTGTGAGTATTATAGAAAACGACAGAGCGAGGAGCGATAGAAAAAAGAAAGAACAGGAAAAGATGAAGAAAAAGGAGGAGCAACAGCGGGAATAACGGAAAAAAAACGGACCGTTGCCTCCCGCAGCATGAGGGAGAGCATCCGGAATGACATGAAATGTTTTTTGGTAAATAACATCAGACATTTATGATGGGATATATCCTTCCTGGGAAGGCGGGATATATCTTTTTCGGAAAGAAAACACTACATTTGTCCCCTGTAAACCGATTCATAGACGAACAATGGCAAAGCAACAAATTACAGACGTATTGAAAACAGGTAGGATACTGGTCTCCGACGGAGCATGGGGCACATTTCTGTACAGGAAAGGATTGAAGCCGGGAGAATGTCCGGACGAGTGGTCACTGACACATCCCGATGAAGTGGAAGACATTGCCCGAAGCTATATCCATGCAGGTGCGGACATGGTGGAAACCAACAGTTTCGGGGCGAATTACTGCAAACTGGCGCATTTCGGTTTGCAGGACAGAGTTGCCGCCATCAACGAAGCGGCGGCGCAGGCTTCGCGGCGGGCGGCAGGCGAAGACAAATACGTCATTGCCTCCGTCGGGCCGACAGGGAAACTGCTGCTGATGGGCGACGTCACCGAAGACGATTTCTACCGTTGCTTCCGGGAGCAGGTCGTGGCGCTGGAAAAAGGCGGTGCCGACGCCGTCTGTATCGAAACCATGAGCGATGCCGCGGAAGCGGTAGCGGCTATTCGCGCCACCAGGGAAAACACCCGGCTGGAAGTGATTTCCACCTTTACTTTTGAAAAAACGCCTCAAGGCGAATATCGCACCATGATGGGGCTTGCACCTGTCGAAGCCGTCCGGCAGGCGATCGATGCGGGCGCTGATATTGTCGGGGCGAACTGCGGCAACGGCATGGAACGTATGATCGAAATCGTCGGGGAAATACGTGCCGCCTGTCCGGACGTGTATATCCTTGTACATGCCAACGCCGGGCTTCCGACACGCATGAACGGAGAAGACGTCTTTCCCGAAACGCCGGAAATGATGGCGGCGTTGACGCCCGGCTTGCTGGCAGCCGGCGCGAACATCATCGGCGGATGTTGCGGTACTACCCCGGCACACATTGCGGCTATCAAAAAAGCGGTCGAAAACGATAGAGCCTGACATTCACCCTTCAACTATCAAACAGTTGCCGGGGCGGGAGGAGCGTGAAACTTTTCCGGTGGTAGGGCGTGACGCCGTACCGGCGGAGGGCGTCGCGGTGCGCCCGTGTGGGGTAGCCCTTGTTTTTTTCCCACTGATAAGCCGGATAGATTTCGGCCAGGCGGTTCATGCAGTCGTCGCGGGCCGTCTTTGCCAGTATCGATGCCGCGGCGATACTCATGTATTTGCCGTCGCCCCCGACCGCTGTTGTATGGGGAATACCCGGAAAGGGAGTAAAGCGGTTGCCGTCGATCAGCAGGTGTTCGGGCAGCGTTTTCAACTGTTCGATGGCGCGGTGCATCGCCAGGAAAGAGGCTTTCAGAATATTGATGCGGTCGATTTCCTCCGGCGTAACGATCCCCGTTGCCCAGGCGACGGCTTCCCGTTCGATGACCGTCCGCAGTTCATACCGTTTCTTTGCGCTCAACAGTTTGCTGTCGTTCAGGCCGGTATGGTGAAAGTCCGGCGGCAGGATCACGGCCGCGGCGTATACCGCGCCCGCCAGACAGCCCCGTCCGGCTTCGTCGCAGCCCGCTTCCACACAGTTCACATTCAGGTACGGCAGCAGCGCCATTCAAAACATGCCTTTAATCCGTTCGATACCCGCCATCAGCGCATCTATTTCTTCCTTCGTGTTGTAAAGGGCGAACGAAGCGCGCACCGTCCCTTCCACGCCCAGGATCCGCATCAGCGGTTCCGCACAGTGATGACCCGTGCGCACCGCAATCCCCAGCTTGTCCAGTAACAGCCCCATGTCGTAAGGGTGAATCTGCCCCAGCACAAATGAGATCACGCTGCTTTTGGCCGCCGCCCGCCCGAAGATGTGCGCTCCCGCGTCGTCCAGCCGCTGCGTGGCATGGGTCAGTAAAGCCTCCTCGTGGGCGGCAATGGCCTCCCACCCGAAGGAAGACAGGTAGCGCAGGGCCTCCGCCAGCGCCGTACTCCCGATGAAGTCCGGCGTGCCGGCTTCAAACTTGTAGGGCAGTTCGTTGAAGCTCGTCTTCTCGAAGGATACGGAAGCGATCATCTCGCCTCCACCCTGATAGGGCGGGATGCGTTCGAGCCAGCGTTCCTTGCCGTAGAGCGCGCCGATGCCCGTGGGCGCGTAGATTTTATGTCCGGAGAAGGCGTAGAAGTCGGCATCCAGCGCCTGCACGTCCACAGGCATGTGCGCCACGGCCTGCGCGCCGTCAATCAGCACGGGGACGCCGTGCCGGCGGGCGATCCGGATGATGTCGGCCACGGGATTGACCGTCCCCAGTACGTTGGACACGTGCGTGACGGCCACCAGGCGCGTCCGTTCGGTAAACAACCGCTCGTACACATCCATCTCCAGTTCGCCCCGTTCGTCAATCGGAATCACCTTCAGCGTCATCTCCTGCAACTGCCAGGGGACGATGTTCGAATGATGTTCCATCGCCGTGACAATCACTTCGTCGCCCGGTCGCATGAAGGCTTTGCCGTAGCTCGAAGCCAGCATGTTGATCGCTTCGGTCGTGCCGCGGGTAAAGATGATTTCCGCGGCGGAGCGGGCGTTCAGGAATCGCTGTACCACGCGTCGCGCATCTTCGTGCGCTTCGGTCGCCTGCTGGCTGAGAAAGTGCACGCCGCGGTGGATGTTCGCATTGGTGCGGTAATAGCCCTCCGTCAACTTCTCGACCACGCAGCGTGGTTTTTGCGTCGTAGCTGCATTGTCGAGATAGACTAACGGTTTACCGTAGACTTCGTGCTGCAGGATCGGAAAATCCGAACGGATGGCCGGCAAGTCTAACATGTCAGTAATTGTTCCAGTCAACCAGATGCATGTCGCCCCGGTCTGCCA
>JAISWC010000325.1 GCA_031271245.1 Tannerella sp.
CGTCGGGCATCAGATTTTTACCGCCTGCATACAAATCGAACGTACCGTTGTCCGGTTGAGTATGCCATTCGCTGGTGAGTCCGCATTTCAACACCAGGCAAACGGCATCCCGCGTCCATCCGCTTCGCATGGAATAGATGCCGCTTTGAGGCAGGGCGTACGACGTTTCGGCAGGAGGCGCGCCCTGCGCGCCATCGGTGGCAAGATACAGGAAATCCGGACGGTCGAAAAGTTTTGCCCATTCCATAAACTGCTGATTGTGCCGTCCGGGCTTCCCTTCCCAGTCGTCGCCAAACATGACATGCGTACCGTCGGGCAGGAGGATTTTCATGGGGACTTCGCACATTTTTTCTATTTTCTTTATGAAAGAATCCGGATAGGCATCGTGAATCCCGTTCATTTTCGCCAGTTCGTACGTACGCATAAACGCTCCAATGCATACGAAATGATAATTCAATGAAAGTTCAATCTGGTGTCCGTCGGGATATACCTGCAAGTCTATCTCCCGGTTGAAACGCCGGATGGCCTCGTTACGCCAGTGCAGGGCATCTTTAAACTGGGGAAAAGTGATTGCAATAAACGCCAGTCCTCCCGCCTCCGTCAATGCAAAGTTGTTCATGGATTTATATTTTCTCATCAAATAGGTTGCATGATCATGGCAACTGTTCATGAAGGTCGTTAATAAGTCCGGAGTAAATGACGGAGAGTCAATGAAACGGTGAAACAGTTCCATCCATGAATGTCCCCGTATCCCCGCTTCAAGCGACCGCCAGGCATAATCGTGACTCAGATCGTTCGGAATTTTACGCACCCAGTCCGTCAACTGTTCGGTCCATGCTTCGGCATATTTTTCATCTCCCGTGTGCCAGTATGCACGTCCCATGGCATTCCAGAAAGACATCCGGTGAAGCTGCCATATCCATTCCTGATCCGGAACGGGATAAATGTGCCACATAATATCTTCACCGCAAAATACAGGAGGATAACTCGGCTGTCCTATGAAAAAGTGTTTCACGGCATTGTCCGCCCATTCTAAATCCCGCTCCGATGCACAGTTGCCCAGGAATTTTGCCCTGTCTTTCGGGTTGACGGGATGCTTACCCGCACCACCATTGCGGTAAAACGCCAAAAGTTCCTTTACGGCAACGTCCGGCCGGTCGGCAGCGGCTTTCACTTTTTCCAGTCCGGGGCTGTCCAGATTCAATCGGGACAGCAGTTTCAGCTTCTCCGTAGAAACCTCGGTATTTTCTTTTGCATACACCCGGACATAGTCAATTTCAAAATCGCGGGGATAAACCATATTGGGGTCTAAGTCGCCGGTCCAGCCCGCATTATGATACAGCCCGAGAAGAATAAACATTTTCATTTGCGGCGTTTCGCCCCTGTAAGTATGTCTTTTCACGCCGTCAATATACCAGATCAGTTCGCCTTCATTCCATTCAAGTCCGTAGACGTGGAAATCTTCGGAAGCGTCAAATCCCAAGTCGATACGTGGGTGTGCATTGTTCCCTGCGGCGGTAAAATGAACATTCCCGTCCAGTATGTTTACCTTATCCGGACCTGTTTTGGAACCGAGCTGTTCGAAAATATCGATCTCGACAATTCCGTGTCCTTCTTTTTTTCGCTCTCCCGGTACGGTTACTTCCTGCCGTGCCGGGTCAGCTCCCGTCATCCAAAAGGCGCTGTGAAGTCCCGATCCGGCAGGCATTCGGGCGCGCACCTCATAGTATCCGTATTTTTGAGCGAACTTTTCCATCCATACATAGTGATTGCTGTCGCCATTGTAATTAGCGTTGGCACGTGGCCCCACGCGGTGGTCGGAGGTTTGAATGGACGACACGCACATCCGGCTCTCATCGGAACGATACGGCAAATGTTTGTCTATTCTCAATTTAAGGATACCGTCTTCTATCACATAATGCGTATTGGGATCTTCCAAACCCTGTTTACCCTGACGTTTGGTGTATTCTTCCCGTCCGGAGCGATAGGACGTGTACCAGTACATATCATCTACTTCCGGTCCGTTGAACTCGTCGCTGAATGTCAGTTTCCATCCGGCCTGACGCATTTTCAAAGTATCCGTTACATAACCGGCACCATAACTCGCCGGCAAGGCTATCGTCAAAAAGATAACCGCTATTCTGATTTTATTTTTCATTTTTTGTTTTTTATTTTTCGTTTTTTCTTAACTCTCGGTTTTCAATTCCTCCATCCGGCATCCGGGTTGTTTTCCGGAAAAGGCTATGCCCAGAGTTACTTTCCAGTTCTTCCTGTGTATATCCAAATATTTTTCATTCTGACAAATTCGCATTAATAATTGGTGACGATAAAATCCTTATGTTCATTCTCTAAAAAAGGGTTTGTTCCGGCGGAATGTCGGAACAAACCCTCTAAAGATTTTAATAACCCGGATTCTGTTTAATGATTCCCTGACCTTCGTCAATTACCGATTGCGGCAGCGGAATGCGCAGATAATTTTCGTTGACCAAAGTCAGTTCGCCCAGTATCTGGCATTTCTTTTTTATCAGTTCCACATACGTGCCGTCGCGGATGATATCCTGACGGCGGCAACCTTCAGCATAAAACTCATGCGCCCGTTCCATCAGCAGCTTGTCGAGAAAATCGCGCGGACTGCCGAACGAAGCCATCGTATAGGCGGGCAACCCCGCACGGGTGCGCACCCTGTTCAGCAGATCGACCGCTTCCTGCGTAACGGCATCTCCCCTGCGCACAATCGCTTCGGACAGCAGGGTCAGCACGTCGGCATAGCGGTAGATGATCCAGTCGATCTGGCTTTCTTGACCGGTCGTCGTAATATCTATTTCATATTTCAGCGGTGCGGGGCCTGTCCGGAGGACACCCATGCTGGGCACGTCGTTCGCCTCGTTGTGCAGTACGCCGCTTTCGCCCATAAATTCATAGATAATGCCTTCGCGGCGTGTATCGCCTTCCTCAAATGTGTGGAAGAAATCCCAGGTTACGCGAACACCACCCCATTTGGTAATAGCGTAGGGAGCGGTCGAATAGTCGCGTGGAATCACATGCGGCATCCATTTGTTCATCTGATAGCCAATAACACAGTTGTTTGCCCAGATGGTTTCCGCATGTTTTTCGTTGGCGGCAGTGAAAATATCCCGGAACACAGGCACCAGTTCGTATCCGTATTCGGGCTTCATCAGTTCGCGTCCGTATTCTTCCGCCTTGGCCCATTGTTTGGTCTGCATATAAAATTTCATCAGTACCGTGTTGCACAGGCCCTTCGTGAAGCGTCCGAAGTCAGCATCGCCTTTTTTGTAATTATAGGGCAATACCTTGGCCGCTTCGATCAGTTCCGTCACGATATACTGCTGCATTTCTTCTTCCGAGAGCCGGGGCAGGATTTTTTCCTCCAGCGGATTTTTCAGCGTTTCCAGGTCGGCAATGGGG
>JAISWC010000193.1 GCA_031271245.1 Tannerella sp.
TTCCTTCAGCCGCGCCTCCGGTATCTGTTTTTCCGACAGCTGCTGCCGGTCTTTTTCTGTCAACATCATACGACAATGAAATTACAAATTAGGGCAAATATAGAAAATACCCGGCAAAAGGGATTATCCATGTCGAGAAAAAAAGATATTTTTACACCGGAATTTGATTTAGTCATTAGAACGATGGATACAGTGTTATTTTTTACACCGGAAGAAAAGAAGACGTTTTTCTCCGTATACCGCCGGTTACTCTCGGATTTGTCCTCCTGCCTGGAGAGAGACGACATCCGGAAAATGAAGTCATTGATGAAGCGGATCAATGTGACCGAATGCTACGGACGCGACCCGAACGGCATCAACGGCCTGTTGCGCAACGTGTCTACCGCCCTGATCGCCACTTCGGACATCGGTCTGCGGCGGACGGCCGTGATTGCCATGCTGCTGTACAGGCCGGTGCTCAAGAAGCACATTCCGGCCGAAGAGGTGGAAGCGACGTTCGGCGAGGACGTTTCGCTCCTGATCCGCCGGCTGCAGAAGACGTCCGACCTTTATGCCCGCAACACGGCGATCAATTCCGAGAATTTCCATCACCTCCTGTTTTCCTTTGCCGAAGACGTGCGGGTGATTCTGATCATGATTGCCGACCGGCTCTGCCTGATGCGCCTGGGCAAAGAGCTGAAGGACGACAGCCGCCTGCGCCTGGCTACCGAAGTGTCGTACCTCTACGCCCCGCTGGCGCACCGGCTGGGTCTCTACAAAATCAAGAGCGAACTGGAAGACTTGTCGCTCAAATACATCGACCCGGAACAGTACAGCTACATCAAGACCAAACTGAACGAGACCAAACGCTCGCGCGACGCCTACATTGCCGAATTTATCGAACCGGTCAGGCAAAAGCTCGAAGCCGCCGGCTTGCAGTTCGACATCAAGGGACGCACCAAATCCATTCATTCCATCAACAGCAAGCTGAAGAAGCAGCAGGTGGAGTTCGAGAAACTCTACGACCTGTTCGCCATCCGCGTCATTCTCGACACGCCGCGGGAAAGGGAGCGTTCGGAGTGCTGGCAGGTGTTTTCAATCGTGACGGACATGTACCAGCCGAATCCTCAGCGGATGCGCGACTGGATTTCCGTCCCCAAGAACAACGGCTACGAGAGTCTGCACGTCACGGTGCTCGGCCCGCAGAACCGCTGGGTAGAAGTGCAGATACGCACCCGGCGTATGGACGAAATCGCCGAACGGGGACTGGCGGCGCACTGGAAATACAAGGGCGTCAGGGAAGAACGCGGACTGGACGAGTTCATGAACGACGTGCGCGCCATGCTCGAAACGCAGGACCTGTCGCCGCAGGACGCCATGCAAACGTTCAGGATGGACCTGTATCAGGACGAAATCTACGTCTTCACGCCGGGGGGCGAACTTATCAAACTGGCCAAAGGCGCTACGGTGCTCGACTTTGCCTTTGCCATTCATTCCCAGTTAGGTTGCCGGTGCGTATCGGGGAAGGTGAACGGGAAAAACGTGCCGATTCGCCATACGCTGAGCAACGGCGACTCGGTGGAAATCATCACCTCGCCCGTTCAAAAACCCAAACAGGACTGGCTGTCGTTTGTGGCCACCAGCAAGGCGCGTGCCAAGATCAAGCAGGCTATCCGCGAAGAATCGGCCAAGACGGCCGAGTATGCGAAGGAACTGTTGCAGCGGCGTTTCAAGAACCGGAAAATCGATGTCGACGAAGCCGTCCTGATGCGCTATATCAAGAAAAAAGGCTTCAAGACGGTGACGGATTTCTACCTTGACCTTGCCGAAGAACGGCTGGACGTCAACCACGTCATGGATGAATACCTGGAACTCGAGCGCAGGGAAAAGGAAACGGCCGAACACCCGGAGGTACGCAGCGCCGAACAGTTTGTGGCCCCCGTGCCGGCGGATGAAACCGCCTCGAGCCAGGACGTCCTGATCATCGACAGGAACCTGACGGGCATCGAATACCATCTGGCCAAGTGCTGCAATCCCATCTATGGTGACGCGGTATTCGGTTTCGTTTCGACGCGGGGAATCCGGATTCACCGGATGAACTGTCCCAACGCCCAGGAGATGTTCGGCCGGTTCGGGTACCGCATCGTCCAGGCGCGCTGGAGCGGCAAGACGAATGCCGGTTACAGCGTGACGTTGCGCGTCATCGGGCACGACGACATCGGCATCGTGACCAACATCACCTCCATCATCTCCAAGGAAAGCGGCATGACCCTCCGCTCCATTCGCGTAGATTCCGTCGACGGGCTTTTCCAGGGCGACATCACGGTTTTGCTGAGCAACACCTCCGCCATGGAACAGCTGATCAGGAAAATCAGGGGCGTCAAGGGTGTCAAACAGGTCAGCAGGCTGTTTTGAGCGGGGAGCGGCATTGACCGCTCAAAGATTCAACAATTCCCGAACCTTCACGTCGTGCATATCCGTTTCCACTACAGGAGGGGCATACGGTTCATCGCCGATATCGAACGGGCGGTCTTCGAGTTCGCGGAAGAAATTCTTCACAAAAGCCGTTTTCTTTTCGTTGAAAGGTTCGTCTTTTGAGCGAGTCGTGCTGTACAGGTTGTGGATATAGTCGAGATGAAGTTCGTCGAGCAGGATTTGCTTCAGTACGGGAATCTGTTCGAGGTCGACGTCGTAGAAGAAACTCAGTTTGTCCATGCCGAGGTATTTCACGTCTTCCGGCGAGAGGTGCAGGCGTTCGCTGAGCGCGCTTCCTTCGTGCACGCGGTGGCTGAGCAGGGGCAGGAACGTGAGTACGAGCAGGTTGTTACCCTCGATGGTAAAGGCGAAATAGCCAATGGTTCTTCCCGTCATATCGTCGGGCATGATGTAGGCGATGTACAGCCTTCCGTCGGATCCGTGTACGATGCGCTGCGTGAACATCAGCGAGAGAAGCACCAGCTGGGTGCGGACGACGGGGTGTACCGTGTCGATGCGTTCCTTGAGGCGGTGAATGGCGTGCGACTGGATATAGATGTCCAGTTGACGGTCGTTTTTGACGCCCGGAAAGAGTTTGCTCATTGCAATGGTGGCGCCGATGCCGGGAGCCTCGCCTATCGGGCCGAGGAGTACGCGGAACGCCGTACGTTCCCGGTTGCGGTAATTGAAACGCAGCGTCTGACATTCGTGCGTCGTGACGTGCAGTATGTGCTGGAGTACCGGTCGGTTGGTTGATGCAGCCGACTGGGTCGGCGACAGCCCGTAGATACGGAAATTCGGCTGCGAAAGGGACATGAGCGAGACCCTGACCGAGCCTGTTATCTGTTTCTGGCCCTGCATGAACATATCCTTTGCCTCGAAGGCGGCGATCAGGCGTTTGGCCGCTTCCAGCTGCGGCGGCGGCAGCTTCTCCTTATACCCTTCCGACGAGCATGACATCAGCAGAGCATGTCCGACGGTCATCGCGTCCATCCACGTCACACCCGTTTTTTCGTCGAAGAAGTTATTTTTCAGGGACATGGTTAAACTCTCCTGTATATAGCGTATGAAAGGCTTCGGCACTTTGTGTCCCGGCATTGCCGCGATATACGGAGGCGTGATTGTGACGACGAACATTTCCTGTTTCTGGCGTTTGGTGAACGTGTCAAACAGCGATTCGTCCTCACCCACCGCCCGGATGATGCGTCGCGCGGTTGCATAACACGTATCCAGATAGCTCTTGGAATGTTTGATCCCCAGCTGATGCGCCGTCGGCTGTATTTTCTTTTTTTTCCTGTTATTCTTATTTTTCGACATGGTTTAATATCCTCTTATTTCTTCGCTGCAAAGCTACGTAAAATCTGTCGCAGTATAAATTATTTTCCGGTTTTTCTTGTACGCTATGTTCCTTTTTTCTTGGGTGCATTTAACTGCGTCGATTTTCAATGCAAATAGCGCCCCATTCAAAAAGGTAAAGCGCTGTTTTCCCTTCTGCAACAAGTTTTGCACGCAGTTCACGCATATTTCAGACGATCCTGCTTCCGGAATAGCCGTCTTTCGCAAGGAGTTCCAGCGCTTTTTGCCGGAAATCGCCCTGCAGAATAATCTCGCCGTCTTTCGTCGAACCGCCGACACCGCATTTGACCTTCAGCATTTTGCCGAGTGCCTCCAAATCGTCGTCCGTTCCGCGGAAGCCGGTAATTAACGTCACGGTCTTGCCTCCGCGGTTACGTTTGTCCAGCGTGATGCGCAGCCGCTGCTTCCCCTTCGGCAGGGTCGCTGCGTCCTCCGCCGCTTCTGCCTGATACACAAAGTCCGGATTCGTGGAATAAGTTACCCCCAACCGTTCTTTCCAGTCATTCTTTTTCATACGTTTTTATCTGACTCTTGACAAATGAGCCGGTAAATATACGAAGAAATTAGTATATTTGCAGCCATTCGTATGGGAACTCTCATACCTTTTAAATAAATAAGTGATGAAGAAGACAGTTATTTTATGGATTATGATGCTGCTGCCGGGTACGGCAGGCATCTTTGCGCAAAGCGGGACAACAGGTCCGCTGACATGGACGCTCGACAATGGAACGCTTACCATTAGCGGGAAGGGGGCGATG
>JAISWC010000231.1 GCA_031271245.1 Tannerella sp.
GACATTGCAAAAACAATCACAACCGTAAAAATCAAACTCCAACAGAGCAAAGAAACGCTCTCAAAGACCATGCTTATTACACCCAAACACAAGTCTATTGCGGTGCTTTTTGACCAAAAGTTTTGGAAAATGCCGTAGGGTGTCGCATTGTCAAAGTCAGGAAATACACATAATTTTCGGTGTTGTGACCGAAATCCCGAATAATTTTCATACTTTTGTGCGCCCGAACTGTTAGCTCAGTTGGTTCAGAGCGCTGCCTTGACAGGGCAGAGGTCGCCGGTTCGACCCCGGCACAGTTCACACCCGCCGGCAACATGCCTTCCGGCCATCCATCGGAAGGCATTGTTACCCTTTTAAAAATCCGTACGCATAAACTTTCGGTTCAATTTTCTTTGCCAGAATCTGCAAGGTTTCGCGCAGACCACCGATAAGTTTATTGTACTTTTCGTCTGTCGAACGGTTGTTCATTTTGCCCTTGTCGTTGCGTCCCTGAAAGTATTCCTTCATATCGTACAGGCCGGCGTTTACATCAATATTTTTTTGTGCATGGTAATAACGCCACAACTTCCTGCCGGCGGAGAAAACAGCTTTCGCGGCAGGCGAAAATATTCTTTCTTTCGGTTCGTATCCTGGCTGCCTGTATCCGCCGCTACCGCCCGAACCTCCGGCGGCATAATAGAACAAATCCGGTTCGGATATGATGGTGTGAGAATTTGTTTTTCCTGCAATGAAATCAGTCATAAAATTAGAACCGAAATTGTCCTGTGCGCCAACCTGATACTCCGTAAATGGAATCCAATGGTTTGTGCCGTATTTCGACTGAATATTATTGTTGAACAAAGTCCAGGCAAGGCAATCGTTTTGAAATTCAGAATCATTTTTCCAACCGTCGCCGGGATAGAGAAACTGGTCGCGGTCGTTGAGCCAGTCGGCAGGAATAACCTTACGAACGGCATAATAGATTGATATTTCAATAATATTTTTATCGGTAATCCAACTCCCGCGTGGATGAGGCAGCTGATTTTTATCATTGATGATAAAAACGAAATTTGTATTTTGAAAATCATTGCCTTTGCAGGAAATGAATCCTATTTTCTTTTCATTATTTCTGTTTCTGGTTGAGATAATCCAGTCATTAATTGATTTTAAGCCATCGTAAGATGAAAAGCGTTTTGTCCCGGTAAGGATTCCTTCGTGATTGTAAACATCTGCCGTTATTTCGGTAAAATCTATTTGTTTAGCGGTATTCCAAATAAAAAAGCCGATTGGAAATTTTCCTTTCACATTGTCAAAAGTATCCGCAGGTACTACAAACATTTTTCCGAGCTTCGCTCGAAATTTCGCCCGGAAATCCGAAAAATTCGGCGCTTGCAAATTTTTCAACTTTGAAAAATTTGCAAGCGCACAGGAAGGGATTTCGCAATAAATGCGTATGAGAAATTGAGCAAAAAGTTCTCTGCCTGCTATCCCGATAGAACTTAGATACTTGGAGTAAATTTTTGATGTAACGGCAACATCGGTTTTGTTTTCAGCAAGTCCAATAACCGTTTCTCTACTTGCTGCCTCCGCATACGGCGGATTGATATAAACAAGTAATTTTTTTCGTTTTTCCCCGTCGTTGATAATATTCAGCAAACCTTGCGGAAGTTTGCTGAAGTCGTCGTTCAGAAAATCAAACTGAAAAACGTGACTTTCCAGCAGGTTTGCTCCGTTTTTGATACGGTCGTGCATCACATCTACATCTTGCCTGTCGAGCGTCGAAGCCCAGATATTGTATTTGTTTGTCAGTCCGGCGAGCAGGTTGCCCGTTCCTGCCGCACAGTCCCAGACGTAATATTCGTCCTGCCAGTCATCGCCCAGTACGTCGGCGATGTAGCGCTGCGAAAGTTCGACCCAGATTTGCGGAGTAAAGAATGAGCCTTTCCGTTCGCGCACGTCCTGGGGGACAAGCAAATCGCGGCGTTCGACCATAAAGTTCCAGTAATCTTCGTGCGGTGGCCGTTCATATTTTGCCCAAAACAGGGCGTATGCCTTTTGGTTATCGGAAAATTCGGCACGCTTGGAATTATAAATATCGTCCTCGTCAATCACGCGGTCGAACTCGTAATAGTTGTGGCGTAGCAGCACAAAAAGTTTCTCTTTCAACGTTTTGTTTTCGGCAGAAAGCAAGTCGGCCAAATAAAAATCGCCGTCAATAATGCCGCGCGCTTTTGCTTTTTCCCATTTTACGGCAATCGTCGGCTGTACCGTTTGCAGCCACTTGTTGTAAATGCTTATGAAATTGTTTCTGTCAATTCTTATTTTGCTGGTTTTGTTTTTGCCGGCAATGAAATTTTCACGGATAAAACGGCGCAGTTCCTTTTCGTCTTGAGCAAAATGGAAGAGAAAGGTTTCAAACGGAATATCGTTCTCAATGATGCTTTTTACTTTTTCGTAAACCTGTTTAAATTCTTTGGTGTTGTGGTTGGAAGGCGTAATATTCCAGTTAAAATCGTTTTGATAGAAGATGTCCTGAATTTCGGAGTAGGGAACGAAAGCGATTTTTTCGCAGTCGTAGCAACCCAAAAACGGCGGCGGCAGGATTTCGTCGAAGGTCCGCGCCTTGCCGACGGTCAAAACCAGTTGCGTAAGCATCACGGGAATATCGGCGGGTTTTTGTTTTGCTTCCGCCCATAAAAGATATTCATCATGGAAATCAACGGCATTTTTCGGACGCTTGATTTTCACCGCAAAATCAATCTTGCCCAAAATCCTTGTGCAGTCAAATTTGCCGAAAAATTCGGCGGCAACCGTATTTTTTATTTCTTCTTCGAGAATCATTTAGCTGATCATTTAACGAATACAAAAATACTGCTTTTTCTCCGACATGCAACTATTTTCATCACATTCCGCCTTAGATACAAGGCTTCCTGCGTTTCTTTTCGGGCAGGCGCTCAGTTTTCCCGGATGATTTCCATTCCCTTTTTGATGGCCGCTTCATTGGCAGGAATCAGGCCGTAGTGACGTTCGGGCAGCGTTTTCTTCAGGCCGGCCAGGACGCTGTCGAGCGTCAGCATCGGGACAATCTTCAGCAGTCCGCCCAGGACAATCATGTTGAACGTCTTTTGCATGTTTAGTTCCGTGGCCGCGTCCATGGCATCGATCCGGAAGACGCGGATGTCGGTGCGCTGCACCGGTTTGCGTATGCCGTAGCCGTCGTAAATCAGGATGCCGCCCGTCTTTACTTTCGCTTCAAACTTGTCCATGGAGGGCTGGTTCAGAATCACGGCAATGTCGTATTCGTTCAGGACGGGAGAACTGATGCGCCCGTCGCTGATGATGACCGTCACGTTGGCCGTCCCGCCGCGCTGTTCGGGGCCGTAGGAAGGCATCCATGTCACCTCCTTGCCTTCCATCAGTCCGGAGTAGGCCAGGATTTTGCCCATTGAGAGCACGCCCTGTCCGCCGAATCCGGCGATAATAATTTCCTGTTTCATACCTTTTCTTACTTGTTTTTTAAATCTCCCAGAGGATAGAAGGGGAACATGTTTTCTTCCATCCACCGGTTTGCCTTTTCGGGCGTCATTTTCCATCCCGAAGCGCAGGCCGATACAAATTCCACGATCGAAGTCCCTTTGCCGGCCATTGCGTTTTCGAAGGCCCGGCGAAGCATCCGTTTCGCTTTCCGCACGGCCGCTGCCGTGTGTACGCTCTGGCGGGTCACCAGACACGTGCCTTCGATTTGCGCCAGCAGGTCGGAAATCTTCAGCGGATAGCCGTGCAGCGTGATGTCGCGTCCGCAGGGGCAGGTGGAAGTCGGCATCCCGGCCAGCGTGGTGGGCGCCATTTGGCCGCCGGTCATGCCGTAGATGGCATTGTTGACGAAGACGATGACGATGTTCTCGCCCCGGTTGGCGGCGTGAATGGTTTCGGCCGTGCCGATGGCCGCCAGATCGCCGTCGCCCTGATAGGTGAACACCATCCGGTCGGGATTCAGCCGCTTGACGGCTGTCGCCAGCGCCGGCGCGCGTCCGTGAGCCGCCTCGATCCAGTCGATGTCCAGATAGTTGTAGGCAAATACGGCGCATCCCACGGGCGAGATGCCAACGGTTTTCTCCGCCAGTCCCGTCTCTTCCGTGACTTCCGCAAGCAGTTTGTGTATGACGCCGTGACTGCAACCGGGACAGTAGTGCATGGGCGTGTCGTTCATCAGTCCCGGTTTTCCGTAAACCAGGTTTTCCGGTTTGATTATTTCATTCGATTCCATTGTTCAATCAAGTGTTTTTAAGGAAAAAATCTCAAAATATACTGTGCCATTCGCAGCAGGACAGCCACTCCGCCACAAATTATAAAGGCCATGCGGCTGTCGACGGCAAAAAAACAGATGACGGCTGCGACGGCCAGCAGCATGAACAGCAGCGTCAGCACTTCGTCGGTTTTACTTCCCCGTTTCATGCGAATTTCTCCCTGACAGCCCGGACGATTTCGTCCGGCGTGAAAACAATCCCTCCCAAACGGCCGAAATGTTCGACCCGTACTTTTCCGTTGACGGCCAGACGGACGTCTTCCACCATCTGTCCGGCATTCAGTTCCACCGACAGCATACCCCTGACCTTGCCGGCACAAGCGGCTATCCGTTCCGCGGGGAAGGGCCACAGGGTGATCGGGCGGAGCAGTCCCAGCCGGAGACCTTGGCTGCGTGCCGTTTCAATGGCCTTCTGGCAGATGCGCGCAGCCGAGCCGAATGCTACCAGCAGGTATTCGGCATCGTCGCACAGGTATTCTTCGTATCGCACTTCGGCGGCTTCTATTTCGCGGTATTTGGCCTGGAAACGGTTGTTTTTCCGTTCCATGATGACCGGGTCCAGTTCCAGCGATGTAATGATGTTCGGTGGCCGTCCGGCCGGCTTTCCCAGCGCCGCCCAGGGCGATTCCGCCACGATTTCGGCCTCGGTCCTGCGGGGACGGAAGGGCGGCAGTACGACCTTTTCCATCAGCTGGCCAATCATTCCGTCGGCCAGTATCATGACCGGGTTGGCGTATTTGAAGGCCAGGTCGAAGCCCAGCGCCACAAAATCGGCCATTTCCTGCACGGACGAGGGCGCCAGCGTGATCAGGCGGTAATCGCCGTGTCCGCCTCCCTTGACGGTCTGAAAATAGTCGGCCTGGCTCGGCTGGATGGTTCCCAGTCCCGGGCCGCCGCGCATGACGTTGACGATCAGGCAAGGCAGGTCGGCGCCGGCAATGTAGGAGATGCCTTCCTGTTTCAGACTGATGCCGGGGCTGGACGAGGAGGTCATCGCCCGCTTGCCCGTTGCCGCGCCTCCGTAGACCATGTTGATGGCGGCCACCTCGCTTTCCGCCTGCAGGACGACCATCCCGGTCGTCTCCCAGGGCTTTTCGGCCATGAGGGTTTCCAGTATTTCCGACTGGGGCGTGATGGGATATCCGAAATATCCGTCTGTTCCGTAACGAATCGCTGCATGGGCAATCGCTTCGTTTCCTTTCATAAGTTTTATTTCTTCCATAGCTGATGTTCCACAGGACAAGTTAGTTCATCCGATTTTGACTTTGTAAACGGTCAGGCAGCCGTCGGGACAGACCACGCCGCAATTAGCACAGCCGATGCACGCATCGGGCTGCTTCATGTATACATAATGATAGCCTTTATCATTTACCTCGCGCGGGTGAAGTTCCAGTACGTCCGACGGACAGGCCGCCACGCACAGGTCGCACCCCTTGCACCGCTCCCTGTTCACCACCACGCTTCCTTTTACTTTTGCCATAATGAAATCACTTTTTTCGTACAGGGGTGCAAAGATAGCATTTTTAGCCGTATCCCGGCGAAAAAAAGAAAAAAGAGTGCATTTTAAAGAGACGCAAGACAAGGCTTTTACCGCACAGTTCGCAAAGCAATTAGCATCCTTTACGAATACCTGGCGTTTTTTGCGGTTAAATCCGAATGAAAGCGGGATTTATAGCCGGCGATCTGCATGTCCGGGAAGAGAACGGGGTTGCCGGCCTGCGCCGCCACCGCATAGGTATCTAATGTTACATTTTAGTCAAATCATTAAATATTACATATCACTACTGTCCAAAGAAATTTTCCCATAAAGTCAACTGACCTGAATCGGAATCATTCAAAGGATATTTGGATTTAACAAATAGTTCACCCAAAGGTTTCCTCTCAAAGAGAACATTCCCAATGGCGGACGATAATATATAAAGTTCTTGATTGACATGAAACATCTTCTTGGCAATAGCAAGCAGCAGGTAATCGCAAAAGGCAATCCATATCTGCGAATAAACAGCATGCTGGCTCGTTCCATAGAACGACTTAGCCCAACTTGGCAAAAATGGCCTTCAAAATAGCGGGAAATCGG